>CAYQPF010000001.1:0-141322 GCA_964419225.1 uncultured Candidatus Cloacimonadota bacterium
TTCCAAAATTAACAGCCCAGAACACATTAATCGGCAGTATCATGAGAAATTTGGCTAATGTTTGGAAAGATGCTGCAGACGGTTACAAGACAGATTTCGGATTGTATGCCCAACGCTACACCTCACAGCATATTCCGAATAATCAGTTCCCCTGGCATTCGTTCACATGCTTTGTGCATATGATGTTCCAAGTAAAGAAGAATACCCCAGCCATCGATTTAACAACTCTGACAATCGCACAGATAGTTAGTCAGAACATTCCGGTGCAAACAGTTGCAGAGGCAATAGAGGCGAATTTACTGATTAGCGTAGAGCCATATGCAGATTTGGACAAGCCAATCGTTTAGGCATCAGGCGTCAGTCGTCAGACTGCAGTGAGGGACGCTTAACAGAACACTGAAGACGTGGATTTGGCAGATGAGCCGGATGGAGAAAGTGGGCAGTGTTCAGTAGGCAGGGGGCAGAGGGAGAAAAACTCACCCCCGGCCCCTCTCTTGCGAAGAGAGGGGAGTGAAACAGTCCCTCGGGCGGAAGTTCGGGGGACGGTCTTTTTAGTTGAGAGTTGAGAGTTGAAAGGGAGTGACGATTTTTCGAGAAATGGACAAAATGGACTAAAGGGACTATAAGGATTGGGGAAATGGGGGTTGAGGAGAGAGACGCTTAATAGAACACTGAAGACGTGGATTTGGCAGATTGGCACGGATCGGAAGAGATTTGTTTTGAAGGATAAATGACGATTCGAGAACACTAACGAACACTGACTTACAAGGACTAACACGGACAGGAGAAGGGATCCAAAGCCATCATCGGCAGTATTGGCTGCCAATGGCATACTATCGCTACTGAATGTAGTATGCTACCTTCTGGATCATCAGATCCTTCGTTTAACCAGTGATTTTGAGAAGGAGGGGGATTTTCGGAAAGGATGTACCGGATCCGAAGATCGAAAAACTTTCTCCAAATGCTTTTCACAGATTTAAGTTTTGGGAAGTTTTTTACTATTGACAAATATGGCTGTTAATACTCTTCATTATTCAAGATTTATCAAAAGGAGATATATTCAATGAGACATTTAACAATTATGTGTTTAATCACGTTTTCTCTTTTAGTATTAAGCTGTAAACAAACTTCTTCTTCAAGTGATACACCTGTAAATTCAATCAAATTTCCTCTTAAACTGAACAATACCTGGCAATACAAATATTATCAGCATACGGGTGGTGGTGAAGAAGCAGGCGGTTCCATAGACACAAGTCTGGTTATTTATAATTTGCACATGAATATTGATTCCATGCAAACCTCACCACAGCAAGCTGTCACATATAGATTGAAATCTTGGATAACGGATTCTAAAATAAGTTCAACTCCAGCTTATAATTACCTAAATAGTAGTGCTGACGGTCTCTTCGAATACGGAAATAATGGTTTTGTAGCTCCCATACCTTGGAAAAGGAATGTTATTACACAGACACACTCAATTTTTAATCCTGTTTATAGCTATGGTGCAACACGTAACATAATTTGGTATGCTAATCCAGCTCTGCTACTTCCATATCCTGCTAATGAAGGTAAAACATGGATTTTCCAACCCGTTGAAGACATGCTTGCCTCAAGGCACACTCTGATCGATCATGAATGGGTTACTGTCCCGGCGGGCAGATTCTATTGTGTGGTTAAGAAAATTGTTTTTGAAGATCCTGACTTCCCAATTGATCCAGACAAACTTACCTATCGTATTTATTATCATAACGGAGGAATTATCAAAGCAACTTTCGACTTTGGAATGGTGTCTGTTACGGATGCAGAAGGGAATCTGATAACTACTTTTCATTCCTATGAGCGATATGAACTAGAAAGTTATCATCTTAACTAGTAGAAGCCAGCATTCGAATAATATATTAAAAGTTCTGACTCCTGATAACAAAAGCCAGGCGGCCAATCAGTAGTCAGGGCTTTCTCTTAGATAGTTACACTTTTATTGCATTTTCAGGATTAATTCCCTGATGAAGATGTAGAGGCTTTCATCTTATCACTTTTAATTTGACTTATTTATACTCTCAACATATCTTGTCTTGTTGGAGGTTTTTATGCCAATTTTATTGAAAACAACGCGAGCAACTGAACTCCAGATTGATGAATTTCTCAATGTGGTCAGTGAAGCAGCCATTGTATTCGACAAGGGTATGGAGCTTTATCTTTCCGGGCGGTATGAAGAGTTCGAAGAGAAAGTTAATCAGGCTATTTTATATGAAAGAAAAGCAGATGAATTAAGGACTACAGTGGAAAAGTATTTATATTTACATACGTTGATTCCTGAAAATAGGGGAGATGTGCTGGCGATTTTGGAAAATACAGATACGGTTATCGATCATATCAAAGATACTTTAGTAGATATTTTAATCGAGAAACCTGTTATTTCCATGCAGTTCGACCATTTTTTCAAGGAGACTGTTAAGGCCACAGCCAGTACAGTGGAGATGATGGTTAAAGCTGTGAGAGCATTTTTTACTAATTTGAATGCTGTTGATGATCATATTCATAAAGTTTACTATTTTGAAAAAGAAGCAGATAAATATGCAGACAGTCTCAAAAGGCAGATCTTTGATTCTACTTTGGATTTAGCACATAAGATGCATTTGAGATTTTTTGTCATTCATATAGAGAAGATCTCAGATTTTGCTCAGAATGTATGTGATCGCGTCAGTATATATACGATAAAGAGAAAGATGTAGTATGGAATATTTCTTTCTGCTGAGTGGATTGTTTTTAGGTTGGTCACTTGGAGCCAATGATGCCGGGAATGTTTTTGGAGCGGCAGTTGAGACCAAGATGGTCCGTTTCAAGATAGCGGCGATAATTGCGAGTATTTTTGTGATTTTGGGAGCTGTTATTGAGGGAAAGGGTACCTCGGGAACCTTAAGTGACCTGGGTTATGTTAATGCGATGGCCGGATCTTTTACAGTGGCATTATCAGCAGCGATCAGTCTTTATTCTATGGTCAGGATCAGGATTCCGGTATCCAGTTCACAGGCGATTGTAGGAGCTATAATAGGCTGGAATTTCTTTACCGGCTCGTTTACAGACGTAGCTGTGATTGCCAAGATCATGACAACCTGGATAGTCAGTCCTTTACTTGCAGGACTTTTTGCATATATCATTTATCATATAGTCAGGTATATTCTGAGCCGGACTAAAATTCATTTATTAGATATGGATTATTATACAAGAGCCGGCTTGATCGTTGTCGGAGCTTTTGGTGCCTATAGTTTAGGTGCTAATAACATAGCGAATGTTATGGGTGTATTTGTTAATTCTTCACCTTTTCGGGATTTGAATGTCTATAATCTGATCACAATTTCGGGAACACAGCAGTTATTTTTTCTGGGAGCTATTGCTATTTCTGTAGGAATTTTCACCTATTCTTATAAAGTGATGAAAACAGTTGGACACGACCTGTGTAAACTATCTCCTTTAACCGGATTGATTGTAGTCTTAGCAGAATCATTAGTACTGTTCTTATTTTCTTCCCGCCTTTTGCAGGATATCTCCTATACCTATAATCTTCCCTCTTTACCGTTAGTGCCTATTTCCAGTTCTCAGGCAGTGATTGGAGCGATAGTCGGAGTAGGTTTGGCACAGGGAGCCAAGAATATTAAATTCAATGTTTTAAGTAAGATTTCGGTAGGATGGGTAGTCAGTCCGATCATTGCAGGGGTAGTATGTTTTGTTTCGTTGTTTATTGTCCAGAATGTCTTTGATCAGACAGTATATAAGAATATAACCTATTCATTTGATGGTCCTGTGATGCAGAGATTAAAAGCTGAAGAGGTAAATATCGACAGATTGTCTTTGGTCAATGGCAGAACCTATTACAGTGCGGCCATTATTAAGCAGCAGTTGAATGCGATTAAGGGGTTGAAGCAGAAGGATAAAGTTCTGATCACAAAAGTTTCTGAGATCTATCCGATAGAAATTGATAAATATATTTTACAGAAAAGAATCAGCAACAAGGAATTCACGGAGGATCAGATCATGGCTTTGAACAGATATGTCGGGCAGAAATTCGAGCATAAATGGCAGTTGGAAGATTCACTGACAGTTGCCAGCCAGGACTGGAAATTCAAACCGGACATCTGGCAGAATAATGTTTATAACAAAAAACTCAGTGCTCGTTACAGAATCTTATACGAGACGTTTAATAGGTAACTGCGTATGGACAAAATGGACTATATGGACTTAATGGACGTGGGAAATTGGCTATTATTTGCTATTGAGGAGAAGGATAAACCCGCAGGCGTTATTTAATTATCAATTATTAATTATTAATGGGAGAGAGGATAACTCACCCCCAGGACAGGCGGCAGGCATCAGTCATCAGGCGTCAGGGTCAGAAGAGAAAGTAACTCACCCCCGACCCCTCTCTTGCAAAGCGAGGGGAGTGAAAGGAGACCTGAGAAAAATGCTGAAACCCGCAGGCAAGTATTAGGAAGAAAGTTGGCAGTGTGCAGTCGGCAGTTGACAGTTGTGGGAATGTTTCGCGATGTAAAGCCGAGGATTTTGTGGCTTTGTGCAGACGAGACGTCTGCAATTCCTATAAATACACCTTTTTACCGATTTTGATTCTTTTGACATACATGAGTTCACAGGCACCATCACCGACATCGTCTCTGGAGAGACTGGAATTCCATTCATAACGGCGACCGTTTTTCTCGACATGCAGAATATTGACCAGATAGCCTTCCAATTCGATTTTATCACCTCTGTCGAGAGTGTTTATAGCCCTAAGAATATTAACGGATGCAGGGATAATGTGAGTATTGGCAGAATTGGGATAAACAAGTTCCTTGTTCAGAGCTGAATTTGCTTTGGCATAAAAGTAATAGCGACGACTGTTTTGATGGCAGACCATCCATTTATCGTATTCCGGCATAGAGAGCATACCCCAGGCTAAAGCCAGATCAACAGGAGCTAATTTTGCTCCTGAATCAAAGTAATAATTTTCCCGGCCTTTAATCACAGCAGCGACTTTATAGTAAGCCTGTGGATAAGCCACAAAATCCATACCTCTCTTTCTTAGAAAGACCGGCTGAATATTTGTGCTGTCAATTTGTACAGGCGGGACGAGAGCATTGATTTCTGTCTCCTCATTGAAAGATGGATGAGGCAGGTTGATGATATAGAAAATGGAGATAATTATGATAGCTAAGATAAGCAGGGCCAGGATAATTTTCAGTAATCTTTGCATCAGTAGCAATCGCAGTTATTGGAAAAGCTCCGAGCAATGACATCAGTATTAGGGTAATTGATAATATCCCTAATCTTGTCTAAAATATTTAAGGAAGCAGCTTTAATATTCGGGTCTGTACCGGCTCTGTCGAGAGAATTCAATTGGATCCTGTCTGGCTTGATTCTATAAACAGCATCTTTGATCTTGAGAATTTCACTTTCATGATCATTCAGACCGGGGATAATGAAAATTTCCAGCCAGATCTGATTTTTGAATTCAGAACGGAACCTGAGCAATCCATTGATGATCTGCTGAGCAGTAAGATTGGCAATTGGTTTGTTGATTCTTTGAAACACATCTTCTGATACTGCATCAAGTGAAGGCAGAACAATGTCTGCATCCAGAAGCTCATCCCGGACTTGTTTATCACCCAAAAGTGAACTGTTTGTGATCACTGAGATTAAATAATTAGGAAATTCCTCTTTAATTTGTCTGATATAATAGCCCAGATCTGTTGAAAGTGTCGGTTCGCCTGATCCGGAAAATGAAATAGAATCCAAGTAGGGTTTATTTACCAAATATTTTCTTAGATTCTGCATCACCTCTTCACGTGGGAAGAACGATTCTCTCGTTGTTGTCAGATGATTAGTGGCACCTATTTCACAGTAGGAACAATCCAATGAACAATACTTGTGTGGTATTATGTCCAATCCTAAAGATATACCCAATCTTCTGGAGATAATCGGGCCAAAAATGTATTTGTCTTTCACTTGAGTTCCCAAATTAGATATTTATTTTTTTCAACTTGAAAGGTAAAATTACTCAAATACTTCTTTAATCCGCTGATTTCGTAACCCGGCTCAATTGCAAAAGAATCATAACTGATTCTGGCACTGTCCGGCATTCCATAATCGAAATAAGTACGGTCAAAAAAGATAACCTGATTCTTGTATTTCAGGAGTGCCTGATAATCAAGAGTATCTGTTGGGAGCATTTCAGTTTTAACGAGATTAAGTGATTTCACAGAATCATTTATTGCTTTGAAATAGGCAGCGTTTACATTTTTGTAAACTATTACCAACTTATGATCCGGCTTGAAAGCATCAACAATGCGGGTTTCAACATGAACATGCTCGGTTTTATTAGCTTTATGCCATTGGACGATGCCGACTATTCCCAAATAGGTAAACCAGATGGCGACGAGAATAGAGGCAATTTTAGCCCATAATTTTAAATCTACCATTCGGGTGATGAATGAAGTAACTACTAACGGCAGGAGAAAAAGAGTAGTACCGACAAAGAATCCTAAAAACAAAACGATCCCACTCATTACACCGGCCAAATTCACGGCTTTAGCGAGGGCAATCAGGAAAGAAGGACAAAAGCTTATGCCTGTAATAACTCCGAGCAGAAAGCCGCTTTTAGTCATTTTAAGATATCTCGATGTCGGGCAATGCTTGTGTTCTTTATGTGTTCTGAAGACTGAGAACACCAAGAATGCTGAGAGCAGAATATAGGAATAGTAAGTGTAGATACTTTTGTCAATTTCTGTAACAGCTTTACCTATAAGACCTGCTATAGCACCGAAGGCTAAGTAGGTAAAGAATCTGCCTGCTGAAATTTCCAGGATTAATGCAAGATTACCGGAGATCTTTTTGTTCTCATTCAACATATAGGGAATATAGATCGGAGCACAGGTTGCCAAACAAACTGTTCCTGTTGATATTCCCAGAAGAAATCCTTCGATAAGTGTTTGGATCATTAGAATTTATACTCCAGATTTAAACCATTCGTAACAACATTGGAGATTTCTTCCTGACTGAAAACCCGGAATTGGTAAGAGACAGCAGAATTATTTTCGCCAATCAAATATCCTATTTTCAGTCCGGCAAACCCACCACCAGCTTCATATTTACCAGACCCGCTCGCACCTGCTTCTGTAAAAAACATCATTTTCTTATGGTAATATTGAAAATCTGCTTTAGCATTAACCAGATTAAGTAACGCATCATATCCAAGAGAAGCCTGAATACGGTTGAACTGATTTTCCTCAGTGTAGCCCAGAGATCTTTGAATAGTAGTCTCAAAATAATTCTTACCGAAAAGCAGGTCATCATTATCATTAATTCTGGCTTCAAGATCGAGTTTATTGATCAATTGCCAGTCAAAACCAAAGCGTGAAGTAATTCTTCCTGAAGTAATCAGGAGGTATTTTTCGGTACTCCATTCTGCATTTTGCACAGAAACAGCCATATTTTGTTTCCAGATATGTTCCACACCAATCTTTTGCACCATTTCCAAACCTGTTTCCAAGTTGGTAGTATTGAAATATTTGTCGTCATTCATGTCATTATATTGATTGAATTTGAGATAAGGGCGAAAAACACCGCTCATATTTAGCTGGATTAAAGCCTCAGCCTGGAGATCAGAGTCGTTATCTTCAATGATTAGCAAGGGGGTAATTTGTTTAAATTCGTACCGATTTAACTTATAATCAAGCAAAGTTTTAAACAAAACAAATTCGGAATTGAACTGATAATCAGCCCCTGTCCAATAACTATAAATTGGTTTAACCAAATCTGAAGTGCCGGCTAAATGTGAATGATAAGTTTTGTTAAACACTAACTCTCCGCCAGCATAAATATTCATTTTGCTTTTTGTCGTGTTAAACCCTAAATTTAGTTTTTCGCGTAAATAGTTTTGTTTGTAAGTACCGTCCAGTTTTCCCTTATTCTCTGAAGAACGAAAACTAAGGAAATTATCAACTGATATTTTATTGATACTGAAGGAATTATAAAGTGAGTTCTCAGTGAACATTTTCTCTTTATTACTTGATTGGACAGACATATATATTTGTTGTTCAGCTTGTAAATAGAAAGCTGAAATAAGAAGTATAATTATTAGTATTTTTTTCATATTCACCTCAATGTATCGCATATTTGGGGCAAGCCGGGACACATAGACCGCAGGCTTTGCATTTGCTTTGGATTATTGAGGCTTTTCCATTGCTATAGACAATGGCATTATGCGGGCAAACATCGGCACATTTACCGCATGAGATACATTTGTTTTGATCGATAGTATATTGAGCTTCAGTAGCCTTTTTACAACCTACATTCAGAGCCAGCACAGATAACAGTAATAAGCAGATTATTATATATTTCATTCATCACCTACTTAATTGCATTATAGCCGCAGGCTGTTACACATATTTTACAGTCAATACAGGTTTCGGCATTTATGACAGCTTTACCCTGAACCATAGTAACAGCGTTTACCGGACAATAATTAACACAATCTTGACAACCTACACAATTTTTCTTCCAGACAATTGGTTTCACGCTGGCAGCAAAGAGAATTGTTATTAAGAGAATCATTATTCCAAGAATTACAGTTTTTTTCATATATCCTCTAGTAAGAAACTACTTTTTTCTTTATGGCATTACGGGGGCATTGAGAAACACAATCACCGCATGCTGTACAGTTTGCAGGATTAATCAGGGCATCGTTGGGAAAACTCAGAGCATTATGTGAGCAGGAACCTGAGCATTGTCCACATCCATTACAACGAGCATTATCTATTTGATAACAAATTTTTCCTCGTGGTGAATTGGATACTCCATTCACATTACCAGCCTCATCATAGGCTTTGACTGCAAAATAATAGACAGAACCAAAAGTCAAACCAGTGACAGTGGCTGTTACAAGAGTACCACCGGGTAAGGGTGCTGGAGGACTGTTGAATACGGTTGCGGATGCCCAGTTTGCTTCGGTTATGGGATTTGATGAATATCTGATTTCATAATGATCTACAGTGCCTGTAGAACCATCATCTCCCGGAGAAGTAAATTTTATCTTCATTCTGTTGGTATAAGTAGTCCATTCAACCACAATCTGAAGATTGGTAATTGTTGCAGGAGGAGTGGTATCGGCAGTTTCCTGATAGTAATTTACCACATTTGACAAAGAAGAGTTATTCCCGGCTTCGTCGAATGCCTTAATGGCAAAATAATATTGTGTATTCAAATTTAGATTTGGTACATTGTAACTCTGTTGAACTCCGGCAGCTTGTGGTGTTGGCAGGTTTGTTAATAATGTTGCCGAACTCCAATTAGCTTCTGTTATTGTAGTATTTGACTGTCTGATTTCATAATGATGAGCTGTGCCTGAGTTGCCATCATCACCAGGAGCTGTCCATTGTAAGTCAGTACTGTTGGTTCCTGGTACTGAGGTCAAATTGGAAATAGTTGCAGGTGGATTAGTATCTGGTGCTTGCAGGGTTGTTGTTTCTGCAATATTAGACATCAAGGAGGTATTATTATTATCATCCAATGCTTTGATAGCAAAATAGTAGTGAGTATATGGACTCAAATTTTGTGCAACCATAGACTGAATAGAACCGGCTATTTGAGGTTGGGGAATACTGGTCAGCAACTCAGCCGCAGCCCAATTAGCCTCTGTAATAGGTTGAGTATATTTTTTGATTTGATATTGAGTCGCAGTTCCTGTGTTTCCATCATCACCAGGGGCAGTCCACTGCAAATTCGCTGTGTAAATAGCAGCACTGGTAACAGTTAAGCTGGTAATTGCTGCAGGAGGTGTAGTATCAACTACAAGACTTGTCTGGGCATTAATAATATTGGAGATTGCCCCGAAAAGACCGGCTTCATCCAGAGCTTTCACTCCGAAGTAATAGGTCTGTCCGGCAGTAAGACCAGTAATCATAGCATATTCAACAGTGCCGGCAATTCCCGGAGTGGGGGGGGTGGCAAAAGTTGTAGCCTGATCCCAGTTTGCCGAAGTAATAGCTGCAGTTGAATACTTGATCACATATTTAGTTGCAGTTCCGACTGTACCATTATCACCGACAGCTGTCCAGGTAAGGGTTATAGCAGATGAGGAAGTTGCATATTTGGATAAGGTTGTTATTGCTGCAGGTGCGGTAATATCGCCTGTTATCTGGGCAGCAGGACTGTTAGATATGGAAGCGTTATTAGCTTCATCGAAAGCTTTTATGGCAAAATAGAAATTACTGGCCAAAGTAATGTTTTCCACAAAAAGAATTTGAGGACTGCCTGCAGAAGCAGGAATTATATTAGCCGGGATATTTGTAGCTTGCAGCCAATTGTCCTGAGTAATTGGAGCAGTGCTATATCTGAGTTCATATCTGGCAATTGTTCCAATATTACCGTCATCACCAGGAGCTATCCATTCAAGCTTAACATTGTTTTCCAGAGAAGATGCTGTAAGTGAAATGGCAGCCGGAGCAGTTACATCACCGGTGATGTAGGCATCTACGAGATTAGACATCGCGGAAATATTATGCACTTCATCAATAGCTTTGACAGCAAATTTGTAGTGCGTGCCAACTGTCAGGTCAATGATACTAAGAGTTTCAGTTTGTCCGGAAGCTTTTGGAACAAGATTATGACTATATATGGATGCACTATCCCAATTGGTTTCATCAATATTACCAGAACTGTATCTGATTTCGTACGATGAAGCAGTTCCCACATTACCGTCATCACCTGTAGCGGTCCAGGTCAGGATAATATTATCTACCAGGTTGGAAGTCTGTAAATCAGTGATAGGAGCGGGAGGCGCCGTGTCAGCCAGTTCATTGGAAATTTTAACTTTCTGCTCAGTTTTTGCAGAATAATTATCAACTTCATCAACAGCAGTGATAGAAACAATAAGGGAATCACCTGCTGGTAAGCCTCTGAGAGTCCATTGTTCAGGATTGCCTGCTTCAATAGGAAAGTCAGGAACAAAACTATTGGTAACTGCAGTATTGTCAGTTTTTCTTAAAGTGTAAAGATACTTCAAAGCTTTTCCAGTGTTACCATCATCACCAGGAGATTGGAAATAAACATTTAAAACTCCGGAAGAATCTGAAACCAGAGAATCAATTACAACTGTACCGGGTTTTTGTGTATCTGTAAGAGTTACAATCGCTTTAAATTCACATTTAAAGACATCAATGCATTTCATACATTTTGTGCATTTATCAGGATCAATCTGAGCATAGATGGTATAATTTTTTTCAATAATCTTAATTGCACCCTGCGGACAGGTAAATTCATCTACACATTTCTTACATCCTGTACAAGATGAGTACTCAACGCGAGGATTAGTTTCGTTAAACAATACTTTTCTGCTTTCACAACTAAAGACAATAAGCAGAAGGATGATTGATATGGCTATCAATATAGTCTTTTTCATTAGTTCTCCGTTAAATATTCTGCAATTCCTTGTTGTTAGGATACAATTTCAGCATTTTAATTTTAAGATTTTGATAATCTTTTTTGTTATTCATTTTAATTATTTTTAGATAGAGCATGTCAAAGTCTTCATTGGATACAGCCTCTTCCGGGTTTTCGGTTTCATTTTTTAGAGACTCAGCTTTTTTTATTGTTTGATATGCAGCTTTATATTGTTTGGTCAGATATTGTACTTGAGCAAGCATCACATATGCATCAAAATGCTTTTCATTTGTCTCAATAGCCTTATATAAGGATTTTTCTGCACTCTGATAATCACTTAATTTTAAATATGCTTCGCCTTTATGTCTCCAGGGGCAAGACCAGTCTGGTGTTGAAGCATTCAATTTCTCATAAAGAGGGATAGCTCTTTTGTATTGTCCAAGACTTAAAAGCAGATTCGCTAACTGGAATTTCTGTCCGGCATTAAGAGAATCGCTCATTACTTCCAAAGAATCTATATATCTGTTAGTCTCAGTTGAACATAAATAAGCCAAATACAAATTTGACTTAATTAAATCATCTGCTGTTTTTTGGCTAAGATGATTATACGCATTTAAAAAATTACTCTGATTCGGTAATTGATTGTAAGATTTAAAAGGATCTTGTGTCTCCCCTTGAGCAAAGCATAAACTGACTGTCAAAATGGCCAGTAAAAGTATCACATTTTTCATATATCTCTCCTTAATAAAAATTATAATGCAATTATCAATCCAAAAAAATTATTCTTTTGCCCAATATTCGTTTAATTTAGTCAAATTCCACCATTTTACTTGTATTGAATCATCTTTGAATGAGACAGGAAGCAGGTTTTCAGAATGTATCGCTAAATCCAATAACCAACTATCATTAATTTTATCTGGTTTCAGGTCTATCAGGATGCCTTGAAATTCGTCCATTTGATAAAGTTCTTTTTTAAAAGGTAATCTTGATTTTTTCCACCACAAGATTTGACGCACTGGCAATTCGGAGGAAATTCTAAGGTATTTTTCAGTAAGTACAAACCAGTTAACGGTTCTGTTTCCTTCTTCAAATTTTTGGTATCTAAGATCATTGTCGAGGAAGGAAGGTCTTTTAATTGCAATATTATTGTTTATTTTGTACATCATGGATTTATTGAAATAATTCAGGAAAACAATTTCCAGAGGTGTATAGGGATTATTCGAAGTCAAAATATTTACTTTTTCTAAAAGCAAAGGGTCGTTGTTGTCTGATTGTTCCAGAATGATTTGATATGGTTGAGTCAGGCATTTACCCAGAGAGATGATTTCCTGTAATGATTGATAATTTTTCAGAAATACCTGACGGACAAATTTACCATAAACAGGATGACTAAATGAAAAATCAGGAGTAATATTGAATTCAATATTGAAAGCTTTTTCGGCATATTGAAATGCAGCAAAAATATCATTTTCAGAAAACTGGTCAGTATTAGTAATCAGATAGGGAGGAGAAGCCTGATAATTAAGAAAAAGTTGATCGGATTTATCTTTGAATTCGGTGCCTGGAAGAATGGATAGAGGAAAAACCTGAATAGAAGATGAGAGATTTTCTTGAACACAGTAATCAACAGTCTTTTTAAAATTTGTAAGATTATCACCTGGTAAGCCAATTATAATATCGACTTTTGGTTTAATATCATACTTTTGTAGTATTCTAATAGAGTTTGTAAATTTCGATAAATTTAAATGTCTGTTCATAAGAGAAAGTGCTTTAGGGTTAGTTGTTTGCAGACCTATCTCAAACTCTGTAAAATTTGCTTGTTTCATAAGAGATGCCCACTTTTCATCTATCATTTCTGCTCTTATTTCTGAAACAAATTTGAGTTTTTGATTTTGATTTATAGCAATTATTTTATGAAGGAACTTTCCCAGAAAGGGTCTGCTGTTTAAAGAAGGATCCAGAAGATAAACTTCATTGATTTGATTGTCGTAAGCCCATTGAATTCCTTCCATAATACGTTTATCGCTGATCCGCTGAATTTGTTTTATTTGCTTATTATAGTTGCAAAATCCGCATTTATAAGGACAGCCTCTCTGAGTTTCCAATAACATAATATTTTCTATTTGATATTCAATTAAATCATCGAGATAGGGTGATGGATAAACATTTAAATAATCTAAGCAATTGTCTAATGGCATTCTGCCTGATAAATTGGAAATATGATAACGAAATAATAACTCACCTTCCCCTGCGATTGTTTGGTATCCTGAATCATTAACGGACAAATCTGTATAAGTTATTTCAGGACCACCGAGAGTAATTTTTATGAGGGGCAAACATTTTTTAATTTCATTAACCAGCCAGTTAACACGTTCAATGTTCCAGCAATAGCACGAAAAACCCAAATGATCAGGTTTATAGTTTTTGATATATTCCAAAATTGCTTGATCTGCTATATACGAAACAAGGCTTTCCGGCATAATTTCAACATTAACATTAGGAATACTGCTCAGGAATTGGCTGATTTTAGCTAAACCAAGAGGGATATTACCAGTTTGGCGTAAAAAGTTTGTTTGAGGAATTGGTAATTGAATTAAAAGAATGTTGTACATAATAAAGAAAAACCCCTAAATTGCTTTAGGGGTTTTATATACTTGAATCACATTACTTAATCAGAATCATTTTCTGAGTAAGATTTTGTGTATTTGTTTGTAGTTTGTAGAAATAAACACCGCTACCGACATTGTTATTACCTGAATCTTTACCATTCCAAACAACCTGATGTTGGCCTTTATTTAAAACACTGTTTCTGAGAGTATTAACAAGCTGTCCTTTAATATTGTAAATACTAAGGGTTGCATGTTGTCTTTCAGGCAGATTAAAGCTGATTGTTGTTGAAGGATTGAAAGGATTAGGATAATTTTGATTTAATACTATTGATTTGACTGATTGTAAATGATCATCTTCATCTAATATAGTGGCAGAATAAACAAAAATACCTAAGGAATCCTGAGCCTGAGTAACCCAAACTCTGCCGGATGCATCCAATGCGATTGCAGATGGTTTAATAGGCTTTATTGGGGCTTCTTTTTTCCAGTCACCATTGTTAAATTTACGGATGTTATCAGTCATGGTAGCAAACCATATTACGCCAGAAACATTATCTGTAACGGCACCAGCAAATGAATTGTTTGAAGGTAATGTACCATCAGGATCATCTGTTGTATTTGCATAAGTAAAGGTTTCCCACATTTCATACTGTTCGGTGTAACGCACAATTCCGCCACCAACAGTACAAATAATAAGTGCTCCATTAGTATTCTTTGTGATCCCGTTTATGTGAGCACTGTTTATCCCTGAGTTGGATAAATCGTATATTTTGAATTCATTTGTATCACCGGAAGGATATTTTGCCATACCACCGTAGGTAGTTCCAATCCACATGGTTGTACCATCATGATACAAACAGTTGATTGTATTTGAAGGAATGTTGGAATTTGTAGTATTGAAAACTTCCCAAGTTGAGTTAGTTGGATTAAATTTCGCCAAACCACCCAGGAAAGTACCTACCCAAACATTGTTATCACTGTCAATGGCAATACAGCTTACATAGTTACTGGGAATACCTGAATTTGTTTCTGTATATACTGTATCAACAGCATTGTTAACGAATTTAACCAATCCACTACGGGTACCAACCCAAAGGAAATCATCCTGTGGCTCAATTGCCCAAACTGCATTATCTGGGAAATTTGCAGTATTATCTGTATTATAAACAGTCCAAGCTGCAGGTGAATTAAGATTTGTTCCATCGAACTTTATTAAACCACCCAAACCTGAATCCCAACTGTAAGCACCTGACCATACATTATTTCCAACTACTTTCACAGTCCAAAAGTAATCACAAGTTAAAGTATCATCGACAACATAAAGTGGCTTGTAAGCTGTCCAAGCTGCATTCAAGGATAAACTTAAGACGACAAAGACAAGGACTAAACTCATTTTCATAATTGATGTTCTCATTTTATCCTCCTAATTTTTTATACAAATTCTAAAACTGTTTTTAGCTTTAACAGTTGGTGCAGAACCTATACGTGATGCAACATTAAGATGTCCGTCAGCCTCAGCATAATAACCACCTCTTAACACTCTTAATGAGGTTGCAGAAGTTGCATTAGGTCCAATTGGATCGCTTGCTGAGCTTGCTGAGTAATTTGCAAACACATCATAACACCATTCATTGGCGTTTCCACTCATATCATAAATACCGAGTTCATTGGGTTCAAGTGTTCCAACATTGTGCATTACACCGGAAGAATTACTCATTCCCCAAGCAACCAATACACTTAAATTATTACCTGAGAAAATTTTGTTTGTTGTTAATTTGCCACCTTTTGCAGCAAATTCCCATTCAGCTTCTGTAAGTAGTCTGTAGCCGTTCGCACTCACAAAATCACAAACAGGGATAAAGGTTGCACCCCAATTGGCGGGATCTGTCGATCCATTTACAGTATAACAAGGAGTTTTGTTCTCTGCTATACTTCTTTTATTACAGTATTTAACTGCATCAAACCAGGTAGAAACAATAGGCATTTTACGATCAGCACCAGCTGCCGTTCCCATAATATTCTTATATTCACCTAATGTGATTTCATACTTAGAAATAGAAATGTTCTTGGTTAAAGTAACATTATGCTTATTAACAGCATCATATTCAGCATTTGATTCACCCATCATGAAACTTCCAGGGCTGGAAGATGAAGTATTTAGGTTAACAAAGCTGTTGATTACAATTCTTCTCATAGCAACTGCACTAGTTCCCATTCCTGCTACAGCAGCAATAGCTTTGATTGTAGTTGTACTTTGAATATCTAAAGGATGAGCACTATCATAAATTGGGGATGTACTTGTGGGAGCTGTTCCATCAAGTGTATATCTGATAACTGCTCCTTCAGCAGGACAGGATATAGTAATATCCTGAGGAGTGCTGAAAGCACTATCAGCTGGAGCTATTTCAGGTTTGGCAGTAATAAAGACATACTTGGAAGAATAAATAGCACTGGCTTTATAGTGAGGTTTAAAAGCTTTTACTCTTAAAGTAAGATTTGAACCAATTACAATTGGAGTAGAGGAACTATACAGAGTTGAAGTTTCAGTAGGATCCTTTCCATCTGTAGTATAACGAAGTTCAGCACCATTAGTATCACAACTCAAGGTTACAGATTGAGGCTGGTTAAAATTAGTACCGGCTGGTGTTGCAGCAGGTCTGGCACATTCGTAAGAGATGATTCTGGTCATCATGGCACTTGGTGTTAAATCATCTTTAAAGGCAATTGCTTTTATAGTATTAACCTGAGAAGTAAGAGGGATTGGATCTGTATAAACTCTTGAAGTATCGACAGGAGCATAATTACTTAAAGTATATCTGATAACAGCTCCGGTAGTTACTGTCGAAAGCTTGACTGTGACATCATTATTCATTGTGGCTGTAACAGCGGCTCCGTTATTATCAGTCAATCCAGGTGCTCCTATTTTTATGTAGAAACTTTTGGTTGCAACTAAACTGGGGTAACTGCCATTTTTATAGGCCTGAGCAATAATTTTGGTTGAATCTGCTGTCACAGGAATTTCTAATGCAGGATCATAAATAGTGGATGTCTCGGTAGGTGTTGAACCATCTGTTGTATATCTGACTACAACTCCCGGTAATGTAACAATTTTTACACGTGCAGGAGTATTATAGAAAGTATCATCGTTGGAAGTGTTTGCAAGATCGACATCTTCAAATTTTGGTGCTTCTGTATATCTTTTGTATGTTTTAGAAATAACAGCACTTTCCGGGAAAATGGAACCAGGCTTAACTACTTTAGCTTTCATAACAGTAGTTTGCTGATTTAAGATAATCGTTGATGTATAAACAGAATCACTTGTAGTCGGGTCTGAACCATCCATTGTATAATAAATTGTTGCACCAGGTGTAGGTGTTTTGATTTGTACATGCAGCGTATCAGTTGTATAAGTTGCACCTTCAGGTGTTGAATCAAAGAAAATCGGGAAACCACAGGCTATTTTATAAACATGTGTTATGATTGGACTTGATGTAAGTCCTTCCCGAACAACTTTTGCTTTGATGGTAGTTTCGAGATTTGTGATACGAATAGGGTGTGCCGGATCATATATACTACTTTGTTCGTTTGGATCGGTTCCATCCAGTGTATAATATATATTAGTAGGGATATGATTCGTAGTGTCAGCCGCAAAAAAGAAGCCTGTTGCACTAGTTAATGTCACACTAAGTGTATCATAGTAAGTTCCACCGGCAGGAGTCATAACCGGATTGGAACAATTTGTAATGTCGGAAACACCAGTTACATCTTTAGTTTCTTTATCTGAACAAGATAAGATGAATATGGCTAATATAGCTAAGAGAATGCTTAAATATTTCATTATTTACCTCCAATCATGAGTATATTACTACTTTGTCAGCCATACTACTGCAGGATTTGATTAAACAGATTTCTAACACCATCAACTCCCATGTAGGAAAGTGGGAATGTAAACAAATAACAGGTGTTTGTTACGCCATAGAATGGATCATTATATACTTTTTTTGTTGCCATTACGTAGGTTGAAAATTCATCATAGTTTTCTTGATCAGGTGATAAATTATCAGAGTAAGGAAGCTTACTTCTAAAAGTATAAAGAGGTGTTACACTGGGATCAATCACTTGAGGTTTGAAATATGCCACAGGTCCTAATCCTTTCTGCTGGCTGTAGATTGATACTACAAAACATCCGCTGGTAGAATTGACATTGAGTGTTAATCCAGACAAATTGGTATTCGCAACAGGATTAACCCCAATCAACCAGGGCCTGTCATTTGTATTATCACGAATAGATGCCTGAACAGAAGAAAGTAAAGTAGGATCTGCAGGAATACCAAAGTAATTCTGAAGCATATACTTACTTTCGTTGCGTGATTTGTTGTTAATGTCAACCAAATTAGCACCAGTACTCAGGATGATATTGCCACCAGTTTTTAAATACATTTTTAATCCGATATAATCTCTCTGGAACATGTTTGTGTTAACTACTCCCGGATTACCTGGAGAGTCACAGTGATAAATAACATACTTAAACTTTTGAAGGTATGTTGATGCTAATAACTCATAATGTACAGCACCACGTATAGAAAGTTTTTTCATATTTGAATCATTGTCATCTATGTATTTTTGTACAGCAATTCTGTCAAAATAATGAACATTAGAGTAACCACTTAAGGCAGACTGATAAAGAAAATCAATAGGGCCTTCAGGAGAAAGATTACTTTGTGCTTCATCAGAGTCAACAACCAGAATTCCGGATTTTTCTTCAGCAGACATTTTTGAGACTATTTCAAACTTAAATTCGGCAGGTGTTAAATCAACAGCACCCTGCAAATCTTCGATTACAACTTTAAGAGAGTGTAAACCTAAAGTCAGATTGTTTGTTGTAATTTTTTGAGCAATAATATGGTCCACCGGGATTCTTAAATAGTTAACTAACCAAGGCTCAGGTAATTCATTCTGTGCCGGTTGTGCACTCATTAACGGAAGGAAATTGTATTTTCTGCCGTCTAATTGAACCCAATAGTATTTTACTTCAGAAAGGTAATCTCTATTATTAGCATCTTTCAAAACGCCTTGTTTTCTCTGGTTAGGATCATCAGATTCATATTCACCGCTAAATCCCCATCTGAAGAAAAACTTTGTAGCTTGATCACCAATCAGTTTATAAGTTGGATCGCCATAACCTTCAGAATTGTTAGAATCTTCATTACCTGGACCATCTTTCGGGAAGTCTAGGAATAACTGTGTTGCAAAATGTTTGCCACTGGGAGTATTAGTTTCAGGAACCACTTCTGAATTATTCATATCTGTAACATCAGAGTAATGATAATCACCTAAAGCATAGATTCTGTTAGGATAAACAACTGATTGTGGTTTAAATGAATCATTAACATAGAACCCAACTGTATCAACATCTGAATAAATTCCAGCCAAATCAACAGCCTGTGCTAATAGATATGTGGTTGATACTTTAACCTGTGTTGTACCTGAAGGATCGCTGATAGAAGAATAATTAGTGGACAATCTGGGGTTGGATACGCCAGTCAAGTCAACCTGATCTTTTTTGTAAGATCTTTTTGTGTCAAACCATTCAGTCTCTCTAACAATAATACCATTATTATCAACTACTTTGAGCTTGTAACGGAAATACCAGGGAATACTGCCAATGTATGGATCAGTATCACTAATGGTAAAGTTGATTCTGAGTCCCAGACCAACTTCTGCTTCTTCAAGCTGTCCTTTCGATGAAGAGATCAATACAGTAGGTTTTGCAGATTCTACATTAAAGTATCTTCTGGCAATATTACTGACTTTACCACGATTATCAAAAGCAACAACTTCAAAAATACTAGGTGTGATTCGAGGTTGATTCAATGTATCGCAGGCTGGAAAATTGATCACAGCGTACAATTTGGTGGTCCTAATATCTCTTTTAGCGTAAGGATTATCCAAAGGAACTGATTCATCCGCATTTTTTTGATAATGTAAAACCCAGCCGGTGTTCGATTCACCTGATAATAAATTTTCGTGATTCTTCAAGTTATCTGGAGTAAGCTCGCCTGTTGTGTCTAAAAATTCATAACCTGGTGTTGAAATAGGTTGTAAATCTTTATTGAGCACTCTGAAAGCATAATAGGCTACAGTCCCATCATGATCTGTTGCAGACCAATAGATCTTCTGTTGAAAAGAAACTGTATCCGAAATAACACTATTGTCATTTCCTCCAAAAGAACTGATCTCAATTGTCGGGGCCGAGTTTTGATATAACTTGCCTTTATCACTACATGCAGTGAAAAAAGAAGATATTAAAACAGCGACAACTAATAGAATAACACGCTGATATGTTTTATTCAGCATAATTCCTCCTATATCTAATTAAATTATACATCTCCACATTAGTTCTTGATTATTCAATTTAAAATATTAGTCAACATTTTTATTCATTATTTAAAATTTTTGTATGATTTTATGACATTATTTAACAAAACTGCTGTAGTAACAGTCCCCACACCACCAGGTACCGGGGTAATTTGGGCTGCCTTGCTTTGGCAAGCATTGAAATCGGCATCTCCTACATAAATACTTTTCCCTTCGTGAGTTACGATTTCATTAACTCCTACATCAATAATCACACAACCAGGAGAAATCATATCTTCCTTAAGAAAATTAGCTTTTCCTATAGCTGCAATAATTATATCAGCTTTCTTTGTATAATTTGAAATCTCTTTCGTTCTACTATGGCAAATTGTTACCGTTGCATCACCAGGTTGGCCTTTTCTTAACAATAAATTGGCTACCGGTTTGCCAATGACATTACTTCTACCCAGTACAACAATGTTTTTTCCTGATGTATTGATCTGATAATACTTCAAAATCTCTATAACAGCCTCTGCAGTGCAGGGGAGAAAACATTCTTTTTCCAGAAGCATTTTACCTGCATTAATAGGGCTCAAGGCATCAATGTCCTTTAACGGATTTATTATGTCTGCCAGAAGTGATTCTGAAAGATGTGCAGGTAAGGGTTTTTGCACCATTATTGCGTGAATCCGGGGATCCTTGTTTAATTTCTGCATAAGTTCAATAAATTGTTTTTGATCAAGGTTCTCATATTTAAAGAATTCCACGTCAATACCAACTTTGGCACCTTGTTTACGGATACTTTCCGAATAGTATGCAGATGCAGAATCTGCACCTATTAAAACTAAAGCCATTCTGGGTTTAGTTTCCAAACTGTCAGTAATGGCTTTTATTTGGTTATAAATTAATAAAGCAATGGGTTTACCCAGCAAAAGATCACTCATATTAAACCACTCTGTCCTTTATTCTTTTAATTTCTAAAGCTTTTCCACTGGTATCATCTAAACGGATAAAAACTCCATTCAACTCCAAACCGGTCTCAGCTACCTCATATTTTGACGGCATACCTGTGAGCATTTTGTCAATTATAATGTTCTTTCTGATACCTATCACAGAATCGTGAGGACCTGTCATTCCGGCATCAGTCAAATAGGCTGTGCCCATAGGCAGAATTTCTTCATCGGCTGTCTGAATGTGGGTATGAGTTCCAATAATAGCACTTACTTTGCCATCAAAGGCAAAACCCATTGTTCTTTTTTCAGCTGTTGACTCTGCGTGGAAATCTACAAAAATTTTATTCGTTATTTTTCTGAATTCCGGTAAATACTGCTCTAGAATTGTAAAAGGTGAATTTGCCACATTCATGAAAGCTTGGCCGACTAAAGTAACTACAAGCAGTTTATCTCCATTGGGTAAATTTTTGATAAAATAATTTTTCCCAATAGCTTTCTCCGGATAATTCAAAGGTTTGCAAATTCTGTTTTCAATTGCTAAATAATCAAAAGATTCCTTTTTATCCCAAAGATGATTTCCACTTGTTAAGATATCCACTCCGCCGTCAAACAACTCTTCACAGGTCTTCTCTGTTATTCCTCTGCCCGAAGCGATGTTTTCACAATTAGCAATACAGACATCTGCCTGAAACTTCTGTCTGTATTGCTGAACATATCTTCTGATTAAATTTCTTCCTGGTTGACCAAATACATCTGCAAAAAACAGAATATTCATTATTTTGCTACCGCCATTTGTCTGGTTTCTCTGATCACAGTAACTTTTATTTGTCCGGGATATTGCATTTCTGATTCAATTCTCTTGGCAATATCGGAAGCGATAAATACAGTTTTAGAATCATCAATGGTAACTGGGTCAACAATAATTCTTAATTCACGACCAGCTTGAATTGCATAAGACTTATTCACACCTTCGATGGAGTTGGCAATTTCTTCCAATTTCTCAAGTCTCTGCATATAGGTTTCCAGCATTTCTCTGCGTGCACCGGGGCGAGCTCCTGAAATAGCATCTGAAGCTTGTACAAGCGGAGCATATACGCTCTCAGCTTCAACTTCCTCATGATGTGCTTCTATGGCATTGATGATAAGTTTGGTTTCACCATTCTTACGGCAAATGTTGGCACCTAAAACAGCATGTGATCCATCAAATTCATGATCAATAGCTTTACCGATGTCATGTAAAAATCCTGCTCTTCTGGCCACTTCCTGATCCAAACCAAGTTCTGCAGCCATTATCCCGCAGATCCAGGCAGATTCAATACTGTGCTGAAGTACATTCTGTCCATAAGATGTTCTGTATTGTAAACGTCCGATCAGTTTAATTAAATTGGGGGATATATTATGAATATTGGTTTCCAAGCATGCTTTTTCACCAAGAGCAACCAAAGTTATATCCATTTCTTTTCTTGTTTTTTCGATTATCTCTTCAATTCTGCCCGGATGAATTCTGCCGTCGAGAATGAGTTTTTCCAAGGATAATCTGGCGATCTCTCTGCGTACAGGATCAAAACAGGAAAGAACAACTGCTTCAGGTGTATCATCAATGATCAGATCAACACCGGATGCTTTTTCAAAAGCACGGATGTTTCTTCCTTCACGGCCGATAATTCTGCCTTTCATTTCATCATTAGGTAAGGAAACAACAGCTACTGTAGATTCTGAAACATGATCAACAGCCATTCTCTGGATGGCAGATGAAAGAATTTCAGCTACTTTCTTATTTGTATCAAGCTTTGTTTGTTCCAGAATTTGCTTTGCTTCATTAGCTGCAAATTCCTTGGCTTGCTCTTTCACTTCATTTCTGATGATCTGAGTCGCTTCTTCTTTGCTTAAACCGGCAATTTCCTGCAGTTTGTGTTCCTGTTTTTGAATGACAGCTTCCAATTCATCTTTTCTTTTAGCAAAATCCGCTTCTCTGTCTTTGATTCTTTTTTCAATGTCCTGTAAAGACTGTTCCTTTTTGTCTAATGTTTCCAGTCTCTTCTCAAAACTGGATACACGGTCATTGAACTTCTTTTCCAGTTGTCTTACTTCTTTTTGTCGTTCCTGAATCTCTTCATCATAAGTCTTTTTTACTTTGTACCACTCGTCTTTTGCTTCTAAAATTGTCGATTTCTTGAGTTGTTCTGCTTCAATTTTAGCTTCAGAAACTAAGTTTTCACAAATGTATTTAGCGTTCCGTATTTCGTCATAGGCTTTTTTTTGTTTTACGCGGTAGTAATAAAATGCCACCCCCGCACCCACGATCAATCCGGAAAGCAAATAAATAATCCATTCCATTTATTTCTCCGTTTAATTTATTTGCGAGTGTCCACGATACCGTGAAAAATGCTAATCGCGAACCAGCATTTTAGGTGGGCATCTACCTTTTCAGCTTTATATATCCGGCCAAAGCCGGCACGTACGCCACTAATGGCTCGATTCCCTCTACTTAATTGATTGCATTGCAATTTTACAGCACGAGAATCGCAGGCACTCAGAACTTTATATTATCTATCAAATTAATCTGCTGATGCAGATTCTCTAAATCCTCACTTAATTTCGCATTCTGCTCTTTCAACTCAAAATACTTCTCACTAATGTTCAAAGCTGCCAGAAGAAAAAGTTTGCTTGCGTCGGGAATATTATACTTGTTGTCCAAGTCATTCAAAATCAAATTGAGGAATTTTGCATACTCCTCTATCTTGAGAGTATCCTCACCCTTAAATTTATATTTCTTCCCGTAAATTTCTACAGTAATTGAATCCATTGTCAATTAAACTATAGATTTTTCATTTGTGATAATAAAACATCTATCTTGGTCGCAGCAACTTTACTCATGTTGTCAAAACCGTCAACTCTCTGCTGTAACTCATGTTTTTCTATTTTTAGCATCGCAATTTGTTGGTCCATTTCCTCTACTTGTGCTTCAAGTTTAGCTGCTTTTTCACATACTTCCTTGTTAGCTTCGTCGAGTTCCATGTACTTGAATTCTAAATTCTCTTTTTCTTTGTTCAATTCTTCATGATCTTCGTTTAATTTTGCGTGGGTCTCTTTCAGCTCTGTGTAGCTGTCAATAAGCATTTGAATCTTGCTTTGCAAACTATTTAAAGGTTGTTGTTCCATCTTTTCACCTCATCTCAATATTATATTTTTTCTTTAACTCAGAAATTATAGAATCTATTAACGAATTTACATACTCATCAGTCAAGGTTTTTATTTCGGATCCCAAAACAAAACTTATAGCTAAGCTCCTAAAACCCTCTTTTATCTGTTTTCCCTTGAATTCATCAATGACGGTAATCTTCTTAATACTGTCTTTTCCTGTTACTTTTATCGTCTTACTAATCTCGGCAGCACTATATGTGTTGTCGATAACAAAGGATATATCCCTTTGTACGAAAGGATACTTGGGTAACTCTGCAAATTGGACCTTGGATTTTTCCCCTGTTTCCAATAATAAATCCACATTTAGATCAAATAAATAAGTCTCCTGATCAATTTCAGCTTCAATAAGTATTTTAGGGTCAACTTTTCCAAAAGATCCTAAAATTTTATTTTCAGCTACTATATCCAGACCAAAACTCTCTTGATAAAATGCTTCACGGGTCGCCTGATAAGTGAATTTCTTTAATCCGCCTACCGACAATATTGACTCAACTATGCCCTTCAAATCATAAATATTAACAGGAACCGTCTTATCATACCAGTTCAAAGCCTTGAACATTCCGGTAATTATGCCGGTTAAACGATATTCTTCCTTCGCAAGTTTTGTGTTCTTGCGGGTGAATACTTTGTTTAATTCAAACAGTCTGATATTTTTTTGATTATGGTTCAAATTAAGATTTACATTCTTGAAAAGACCTGGGATCAATGTCGAACGCAGGGCAGAAAAACTAGGGCCCATCGGATTCATAATGCGTACTAAAGCATTTCTGTCATCCTCCGGTTGAAGTTTTAAGATCTGTAGTAATTCAGGATCAAAATAGGTTAAATTTACAGCTTCAAAAAATCCCAGATTAACCATACGGTCCGAAAGTGCTCTTCTTCCAAAAATACTCTCTCTGTTCATAACAGTCTGGGGTACGAGAACAGTTTCTACATTATTATATCCGTGCAGTCTGATTATCTCTTCGATCAAATCGATTTCCCGGGTAAGATCATTACGCCAGGATGGAATTGTGAAATAAAGACTGTCGGCATCTCCTCTTAAAAAAGTTAATCCCAGATTCCTGAGATAACTGATCAAAGTGTTATTATCCAGATTTATGGTCAGGACTTTTTTGACTCTGGAAGGTCTCAATGCGACAACTCTGGATTCAACCGGCTGCGGATAATTATCCAGGCAACCTTCAACTAATCTTCCTCCTGCCAACTCCAGAATCAGCTGTACTGCTCTTCTGCTGACCAGATCCGTCGTCTCATCTGACATCCCTCTCTCAAAACGGTATGAGGAGTCGGAAAAGAGTTTGTGACGGTTGGAAGTTCTGCGGATCGTGGAATATTTGAAACAGGCTGCTTCAATAACAACATTCTTAGTAGTTGAACTTATCTGGGAATTTGCTCCGCCCATGACCCCTGCCAAAGCAATCGGTCTTTCAGCATCTGCAATTACCAAATCATCCTGCACCAAAGTATAAGTCTTGTCATTCAAAGCTTCAAACTGCTCGCCTTCTACTGCATCTCTGACAATGATTGTTTTTCCCCTTACCAGTTCATAGTCAAAAGCATGTAAAGGATGGCCATATTCCATTAAAACAAAATTTGTGATATCCACAATATTATTGATTGGTCTGAGTCCGATTGCCGTTAATTTCTGTTTTAACCACTCAGGTGATTCCTTAACTTCGACTCCCTCGATCATCCTGGCAATATAACGCGGACATTTTTCCGCATTCTTATTAACAAGTTGCAAATTCTCTGCAGGAATAGGAGTTAAAGGATAAACAGGCAATTCAGGAGTTTTCAGTTCCAGATTCAATAAAGAGGAAAGGTCTCTGGCAACTCCGATCATTCCAAGCAGATCAGGACGGTTTGGTGTGATTTCCACATCATAAACTGTGTCTTTTCCACTCAGATATTCAGAGATTTTTTTGCCTAACGGTGCATCTTCGGGGAGTATCATAATCCCGTCATGATTTTCAGAAAGGCCAAGTTCGCGTTCCGAACAGATCATTCCGCTGGATTCAACGCCCCTTAGTTTCGCTTTCTTAATCTTAAAATCGCCTAAAGAAGCTCCAATTGGAGCAAAAACTATTTTCTGTCCGGCAGCACAATTATGTGCTCCACAGACTACCTGTAGAATGTTCTCCCCATCATTAACCTGACATACCGAAAGATGGTCTGAGTCCGGATGGGGTTGTCTGTCTTCTATTTTGGCCACTATAACCTGATCCAAAGCCTCTCCGATCACGGATACCGCTTCGACTTCGATTCCGGCAAATGTTAATCTGTCTTTCAGTTCTTCGGCACTAATGTCCTTAAGATCTATATAATCATTCAACCAGCGATAGCTTATTTTCATTATTAACCTTCTCAGGACTACATTTTTATTTTACAAATTGAGATAAAAATCTCAAATCATTATCATACAAAATCCTTAAATCCGGAACATTGTGTTTTGTCATGGCAATTCGGTCAATCCCAAAACCAAAGGCAAAACCGGTGTATTTCTCAGAATCAATGCCCAATATGTCAAAAACATAAGGGTCAACCATTCCTGCACCACCCAATTCTAACCAACCACTGCCCTTGCATACATTGCAGCCTTTTCCTCTGCAGTTTACACATAAAATATCCATCTCGGCACTGGGCTCGGTATAAGGAAAGAAATGCGGACGAAACCTTGATTTAATCCCTTTGCCAAATAATTTTTCCACAAATATATTCAGTGTGTCTTTCAAGGTGGCAAAAGTAATACCTTCATCCACTACCAGGGCTTCCACCTGATGAAAAGCTGGTGAATGCGAAGCATCGGGTTTATCATTACGATAGCATCTTCCCGGTGATATGATTCTGATGGGCGGTTTGTGATTCTCCATTACCCGGACTTGTACTGTGGATGTCTGTGTTCTTAAAAGAACACCTTCTTCCACATAAAAAGTATCTGATAATTTTCTGGCAGGGTGATCCTTGGGTGTGTTTAAGGCATCAAAATTGTGAAAATCATCTTCCACATCATAACCTTCTGCCACATCAAACCCCATACTCATAAAAATATCCTCTATCTCTCTCCAGGTCTGAGTTATTGGATGCAGTGTCCCTATATTGAACACCCTGCCAGGCATAGTAAGGTCAACCTTACTTGCCTTCAGAGTATTAATATATTCAGCTTCTTTGATCTCAGATTCTCTTGCCTTCACGAATTCTTCCAATTCATTCTTCGCTTCGTTGATGACCTTACCAAAGGCTGGTCTTTCCTCGGCCGGTAATTTCCCCATCTGCTGCATAAAACTGTTCAGTTCACTCTTCTTTCCCAAATAATGAGATTTCAGATTCTGCAACTCATGAAGATCTCCAACCTCAGATATCTTTGCCTTAGCAATATCCAAGAGTTCTTTCAATCTTGTCTGCACTTTTACTTACCTAATGTAGCCTTAGCTATATTGCACAGTTCGACAAAAGCTGCAGGATCGTGCCAAGCTAAATGGGCCAGAACTTTTCTGTCCACAGTTATGTTGGCTTTGTGTAAACCATTAATGAAACAACTGTAAGTCAGTCCATTAGCTCTGGTTCCGGCATTAATTCTTATTATCCAAAGTTTTCTGAATTCTCTTTTTTTAACCTTACGGTCACGATATGCAAATCCCCATCCTTTTTCTACTGCCTGACGGGCTGTACGGTAGAGCTTGCTTCTGGCTCCAAAATATCCACGAGCGGCTTTCAAATACTTTTTGCGTCTTTGTTTGGAAGCGACATTATTCGTTGAGCGTGGCATAATCTATCTCCTTATTTATTTTAATTTGGTTACTTACTGATCATTTTGCGTACTCTTGGTGTATCGTGCTTTGATACAAGAGTAGCTAATCTCAGTCTTCTTTTTCTCTTGGGAGACTTACAAGTCATGATATGGCTTTTGTTTGCATGTCGTCTTCTAATTTTACCTGATGCGGTGAAACGAAATCTCTTTGCTGCCGATTTGTGTGTTTTCCTTTTTGGCATATATTTATTCCTCCTCGGATTCTTCTTTATTCCTTTTCGGTATCGATATTTATATCATCTTCTGCATCAATAACCTCGTCAATCACAGAATCAATCTCTGATTCCCCGCCAACTATTGTATCGATGTCGTTATCATTATCGTCATCAAATTCATCATGAGATTCTTCAACCTGTTCGCTGGCTACCCCGGCTAAACCAAGCTTTACTAAAATCTTATCAATATCTTTCTTAGGAGATACGATCATGATCAGTAAATTTTTTTCGCTAACTGGTTTGCTGTCGATATCAACCAACTCCTTCAAATCCTCTGCCAGCCTGTCAAGTACAGCATAACCTAACTCTTTGTGAGCCATCTGTCTGCCCTTGAACTTTACGGTAAACTTAACTTTATTATGTTGCTTAAGAAACCTTAAAGCATTCTTCTTCTTGAAATTGATATCATGCTCTTCCGTATTCGGTCCGAACTTGATCTCCTTAATTTCAACTATATGCTGTTTCTTCTTGGCTTCTCTCGTTTTTCTTTCTTTTTGATAGTAATACTTGCTAAAATCGAGTATCCTGCATACAGGTGGCTCTGCACCCGGTGAGATCTCAACTAAATCTAATTCTGCTTGTTCAGCTCTTTTCAAAGCTTCCTGGATCGAAACTACTCCTACTTGTTTTGCATTTTCATCAATGAGTCGGACTGTTGGAGAATTAATCTGTCCATTTACTCTTTCCTTTGGCACGACCGCTTTCGTCTTCGCCTTGCCTCTTTTAATGCGTATTATATAGACCTCCTTGGTTAAAAAAAAAGCGGGCTTAAGCCCGCTTCTTCATAAATTTACCCTAAAGTAACTAATTATTTTTCTTGACCTTACAAGTATCTTGCAACCATAAGGTAGAAGCGGAATACTTCTTTTGTAAACCAATTTATTTATTTCCTGCTTTTAGTCAATTTATTTCTACTGGGAATTGCAGACGTCCCGTCTGCACAAATTTTGCCATTTTATACTTAAACAGTTATCAACCGACGAAACGTCGGTTATTCCCAATATTAGCTATCTCCTCTGACGCCTGACGACTAACGCCTGACGCCTGACGCCTGACGCCTAACCAATAATATATACTTTTCTATCCCTCGGCCCGTCAAACTCCCAAAAATAAATGCCCTGCCAGGTACCTAGCAACAATCTTCCATTCTCCACAAACACATCCTGAGTCACACCGACCAGACTCGACATCAGATGTGCATCAGAATTGCCCTCATTGTGATAAACATTAATCTTTGCCGGAATGATCTGACGGATTCCTTTGTTTAAATCAGTCTGGACATCCGGGTCGCAGTTCTCATTAATGGTTATTCCGGCAGTTGTATGAGGCACAAAAAGCGTGATCCTGCCCTCATTGATATTATTCTTCTCCACAAATTTCTGCACTTTATCAGTTATATTAACCATCTCCGTCTGATACTTTGTTTTTACTAAAACTGTCTCTCTTATCATTTATCCTCCTCCTCTTGTCACTCTTTACTCTTTACTCGTCACTTACACTAACCATTAACCATTCACTACTACCATCCCCCTCTGTCCACATCTTTTTCAAATTCTCTCTTGATCAGTGTTAATCAGTGTTGATCAGTGGCTAAACTCTCTAAAAGCGTCTCCTCTCTAACCTGACGTTTCCCAAACAACACCGATGATTAATTTTTTATTACTCAATTCAATTGAAAATTTTCTCCCTAATAATAATATTTCTCTTTCCTAACTCGTGTAATCTGTGAAATTCGGGGACAACAAACTCCCGAACTACTAATCCTAAAACTATTGTTTGACAAAAATTCCAAGTTGTTTATATGTTGCTAAATTATGCTTTATGCAGGGATGGGGATATGATTTATACTTTATTATTGGTGGATGATAGTATTACAAATTTACGTATTTTAGAAAAATTGCTCAAGAAAGAGGATTTCAATATTTTGTCTGCAACCAACGCTCAGGAGACGATGAATATCTTAAGTTTAACTCTTCCCAATCTAATCCTTATGGATGTTTCATTGCCTGATGTATCGGGAATAGAATTATGTGCCATGATCAAAGAAAAACCTGAATTAAAAGATATTCCCGTGATCTTTTGCTCTGCTTTTAATGAATATGACATGATTTTAAAGGGATTTGAAGTAGGGGGAGTGGATTTTATTAGTAAACCTTTTAATTACAGTGAATTGGTTGTACGCTTAAGAACACATCTCAAAATCCAGGAACTTACTCACGATCTGCAGGCTAAGAACGAAGAGAAAGAAAGTTTGCTCCATGTTCTCAGTCATGACATGGCGAACCCCCTGCACTCTATCATGGGATATCTGGAATTAATGAAAAGAAACAATTCTCCTCTCGATGAAAAGCAGCTTAAATACTTTGCTAATATTGAAAATCTGACAATTATTCTTCAGGAAATCATCACAAATGTGCGGGGTATTTTAGCTATTGATTCAGGTAAAACCTCAATTCAGACTGAACCTGTAAAAATTAATAAGATCATAACTAACTCTCAGCATATCTTCCATGAAATGCTCAAGAAAAAAGATTTAGAAATTATTACCATCCCTGCTGAAATCAGTGACGATTTCCTTGTTATGGCTGAACCTGTCTCATTACAGAATTCCGTAATCAATAATCTTCTCAGCAATGCCATCAAGTTTTCCTATCCCGGTGATAAAATAATCATCGAAACTATTGTATCAGATGACAAAATGCTAATCAAAATCAAAGATAATGGCATGGGTATTATTCCTGCCCATTTAGAAAAAATATTCTGCACAAAAGAATCAACCTCTACCATGGGTACAAAAGGCGAAAAAGGTACAGGATTCGGTATGCCTTTAGTTCAGAAATTCGTGTCCTTATATGGCGGAGAAATTAAAGTCTCCTCCAGACATATTAAAGATTTCCCTGATGCTCACGGCACTGAAATAGAATTGATCCTAAAAAGAACAGAAAATTAGTCTATCCTAAAAAGGTTTACATCGAACAAGTACTAGTAAAGTTTAAAGATCAGTAACAGAGTTTGGAGAAAAAATGAGAACAAAGTTTCTATTTGTATTATTGCTTTTAATTTTAGTCAATAGTGTACTAACCGCACAACAAAATACTATGAGCGATAGTCTATTTAAACAATTTCAAATTGAACAAGATCAAATGGAACAATCATTTACAAATAATTTTTATTCTAACTATTCCCAAATATACTCTTTAAATGAAAAAGAATTTGTTTCTAAGATTGATTCTCTGAGAAAACCCTTCACTGAACAGATAAAACTATTGGAACAAAAAAGCTCTGGATTTGATAAAGCAAAAATACTTTTAGAATCAAAGGACATTCAATTTACTTTTGATAAAATATTGCTTGATTATCCCTACTTTCACGAAAAATATACCTGTAAACCATTTAAGAGCAAATTAATAGCCGGTCTTATTAAAAATAATATTCATGACTTTAATAATCCCAAACTATTACAGCTGGAAAGTTTTAAATCTTACTTAAAAGCCTTTTTGTATTATCAATCTCTAATCGAGCAAAAGAAAGCTTTTTATGCGAAGCTTGATAGTCAACAGCTTAATGCTACCTTAAACATTATTCCAAAGTTTTTTTCTAATAATTTAATTGTTGAATATTTACAATATTATCATATTTACAATCATATTGATAATTTGGGGATTAAAAATCTTACAAGCATTTATCAAGATTTCATTTCTACTTGTAAAGACACTATTTATGTGAATAAAGTCAAAGCACTTTATGTTGAAGATGCCAGAGGCAGAGAAGGGCATTTAATTAAAACTTACAAAACCGTTGATTGTTTTGATCTGGAAATACATCTGTTTTTGCCTGAGAATAAAAACTCTAAAAGCAAAAGACCCGTAATAGTATATTTTAGTGGTGGTGGATGGGCTGAAGGTAAACCAGACTTCAATTTTCCTGCTTGTCAAAGTTATGCAAACAAGGGGTGGATTGGTGTTGCTGTAGAATACAGACTTGCATACAGACAGAACACACTTCCATTTGAGGCAGTTATGGATGCGAAATCCGCTATCCGCTGGTTGAGAAAACATGCTAATGAATACGACATTGATACTAATCAAGTTGTTGTTTCCGGAAATTCAGCAGGAGGACATTTAGCTTTGGCAACAGCATTAGTAAGCAATTGGAATGAAAAAACAGATGATCTGCAGTACAGTTCAGTGCCAAATGCTATCATGGTAAATTCTGGAGTATATGATTTGACAGAGTGCGATTACTGGATTAGGAAAGGGTTAATTGAAAGAAATTTAAGCACTGATCTGGTTAAAGAAATATCTCCCAATTATCTTGTCAGAAAAATTTTGCCTCCAATATTAATAATTCATGGGACAAATGATCATAGTGTACTTTTTTCTACTGCAGAAGAATTTAACAAAAAAATGACTCAAAGTGGTAATAATATAGAATTTCATATTTTAGAAGGTGCGGGGCACTTTATCTGGTATGATGAACTATATTATAAGAAGGTAGGTGATTATAGAAAAGCATTTCTTAAAAAATTAGGCTATTAGAGTTTAATATGACAGTTGCTCAGAAAATTGTTGAAGAATTAAGCAATAATGCCCGCCCTGACAGTATCGCCGGACAAAAAAAGTTTTTTCAGGCATATCCCGGTGGATACGGAGAAGGTGATGAATTTATCAGTGTCACAGTTCCTGCTCAACGCCTGATTGCCAAAACATACAGTAAAAAATGTGGTTTAAATGATGCAACAATTCTTCTGAATTCCAAAATTCATGAACACCGTTTAACTGCTCTGATGCTGCTGGTCTATAAATATCAGCAAACTAAAACTGAACAGGAAAAAAAGAATATAGCCGATTTCTATTTAAAAAATCTGAAACATATTAATAATTGGGATCTGGTTGATTGTTCTGCACATCATATTTTGGGAGATTACTATTTTGATAAAACCACAAATCCGTTTGAAGAATTGGCTGATAGCGGTGATCTATGGAAACAACGCGTAGCTGTCATTTCTACCTTCTCCTTCATTCGCAAAGGTAAGTATGACACCACTTTAAATCTGGCTCTTAAACTTATAGATCATAAGCATGATCTTATTCACAAGGCTGTGGGGTGGATGCTCCGGGAAGTAGGAAACAGGGCTTTTGAAATTGAATTTGCTTTTATAGATAAGTATTGTACCCGGATGCCGCGAACCATGCTGCGTTATGCAATAGAGAAATTTCCAGAAGAAATAAGGCTGGAGATACTGAAAAGAAAATCATAGCCGTTAATTTTATTGACACCAAAACTTCCTGATTCTATTATCATCATATGAGAATAATAATAATTTTATCTATGTTTTGTATTGTCTGCAGTATATCTGCCTTATCTCAGGATAAGGTCGATAAATTCGCTACATCTATTCCGGTAAGCGAAACCACCTCGCCTGACAGACTGGCCAAATACATCAGGGATAACCTGAACGGTGAAGAGGAATATCTCCGGGCGACATATGTCTGGATAGCCAAAAACATCACTTATGATTATGTTAATCAGGAAAGTTATATTGCTCCCAAATCTATCGATATCTTGGTCAAAAACACTCTTGCCACCAGGTTGGGCGTTTGTCAGGGTTTTGCTGAACTCTTCCGCGATCTGTGCCGTTCAAATGGAGTTAAAGCATACGTAGTTGCCGGTTATACCCGGCAAAATGGTCAGGTGGTGGAAGTCGGTCATGCCTGGATTGCTGTAAAATACCTCAATGGCAGTTGGGCATTATTCGACCCCACCTGGGGTGCAGGACATGTGCAAAACGATAGGTATGTAAAAAAATACTCAGACGATTTCTATAAAATCTTACCTGAAGATTTTATAAAAAGCCATATCCCCTTTGATCCTTTGTGGCAGCTGCTCAACTATCCCATCACACACAAGGATTTCTATCTCAATAATTATGCACCTCAAAAGACCAGATACTTTTCCTACAGTGATTCCATCGCCGTTTATGAACGGCAGGATGAGCTGCAGCAGGATCTCGGCATCTCCAGGAGAGTCAGAGCATGCGGGATTCCTAATTCAGCTACTGCAAAATTCCTGAGTACAATCGAACATAATATTGAAGTCCTGCGTTATAATGTCAAAGTCGGCGAACATAATCAGATGGCCGACAGATTCAATGCTGCCTCTAACAAATTCAATAAGATTGTCATTATGTTCAATAATTACATTGAATACAAAAACAAACAGTACAAACCTGAAAAACCAGGTAAAGAAATTCTGAGATCGCTTGATACTATCAACACTCAACTTCTCTCTGTGATAGATATAATCTACACAATTAAACCTTCAGATCAGAATTTCCAGAGCAATCTCAAGGATTTCTTCAATTCCGTTATGGAAGTAAAAAACAGAACGGATGAAGAAATAAGATTTATAAAAAAGAAGTATAAATTAGGAGGCAAATAATGAACGAATTAATCAAGATTTTAACAAATTTTACCCGCATCGAACAAAAAGCCTGGTTTAGTAAAATAAGTGATAAGCACTTGTATCAGTTTCTTAAGGAAGTCCCTGAAACAGACTTGAATATAATTATTGAGAAATGGAACCAGATGGATCTCGATTTTGAACAGGATGAAATTGCCAAAGTTAAAAAAGCCACACCCAAAGAACTGGAGAAAATCATTGCTTCCTTTAAAAAGATCTATCATGGAATCGGTCTGAAACAGCAATTACTGGAAAAAAATACGATAAAAGTCAGGAAAAAAGATCTCCAGTATCGGGAAGTTCTCAAAGCTGACTTTAAGCATTTCTCCAAAGCAATAACCGATCAGGAGGCCGGTGTAGAGTATCCTCCCATGCAAAAAATCCTTACTGAAGATATTACAATTATAGATTTACCACCGGTCGATAAGAAGATTCTCCAGGAAACGGATGTCTTCAACTGCCTCTTTAACCGCAAAAGCCGCAGAAAATATTCCGAAGAACCCCTCAAACTCGAAGAATTATCCTTCCTGCTTTGGGCAACTCAGGGAGTAAGAATGACAAGCCCCAATGGTAAGATCACCGCCCGTACCGTCCCCTCCGGTGGAGCAAGAAATCCCTTTGAAACTTATTTGGCAATCCATAATGTGACCGGATTGCAAAACGGCTTGTATATATATCGTCCTCTCGAACATAAATTAGTCTTTCTGGGTGTTATTGAAGATTTAAAGGAGAAAGTTGGTAAAGCTTCCCTTGAACAAACCTTCGTGGGAAACTGTGCTGTAACCTTTATCTGGTCTGTCATACCTTACAGAACAGAATGGCGTTATACCCTCGATAGTAAGAAGATCATCCTGCAGGATAGCGGCCATCTTTGTCAGAATTTGTATATCGCCTGCGAAGCTATCGGCTGCGGTACTTGTGCTATTGGTGCTTATGATCAAAAACTGTTTGATCAGTTACTGCAGTTAGACGGGATTGATGAATTTGTTGTTTATGTGGCACCTGTCGGAAAAATAAGTAAGAAAATCAAAATCATCAAATTGCCTGAGCATGTTCTGCAAAAGTATTGTGGTGATTACTGGTGTGCTTCTTCCAAACTAAACAGAAAAATCATGTTGAAAGAAGGAAAACTCTGTTACTGGCGTGCAGAAGACAACTATTCTTTCATCGAACCTACTGCCAAAGATCAGTTTATCATGGATGAAGGAACTGCTATATTAAACTTTACTTCTATCGGCGATAAATGGAACTTCTCCTTCAAAACTGAAGACGGTAATGTTCTGGAGTTTATCCTGCAGGATTAAAGTAATCCAACTGGAATAGATGACATATTGGGTGAAAGTGGTAAATAATGTTCAGACAGACATATAAGACCACCTTCACCTATTTTAACATTAAGATTTTCTAAAACTGAAAAGTTCTTTAGATCATTCTTGTTGGGCGTTGCAGATTTTTTAATCTCCAAAGGATAAACTGTACCATTTGTAATTATTAGCAAATCTATTTCTCTTCTTTCTTTGTCCCTATAAAAAAATAAAGGTGGTTGAATCCCATTATGAAGATAGGATTTCAAAATTTCACCTAATATCCAAGTCTCAAGAATTGCTCCGGACATAGCTCCAGTTTCCAAAGTGGAAGGACTTGACCACCCAGCTAAATACGAGCATAAGCCGGTATCTGAAAAATATAATTTGGGTGCTTTTATCAGTCGCTTAGTAAAATTGTTATGATATGACTCTAATATATAAACTATACCTGTGATTTGTAATATGGAAAGCCAACTCTTTGCTGTATTTGGAGCTATGTTTGTATCTCGTGCCAAATCAACATGATTGATGATTTGCCCGGTTCTGGCTGCAATACAACGAAGAAACCTCAGAAAGATCATTTCATCACCAACTTTGGTTAAATCCCGCAAATCCCTCTGGAGATATGTTTGAATGTAAGAACTGTAGAAAATGTCCTTATCCATTTGTGGATCAGCAATTAAAGCTGGATACGATCCTCTCCAAATAATGGAATATAACTCGGCTAACTCGAGCTTAGATGCCTCCTGATACTTTTGGTTTAACAAACTTGTTGTTGGCAGAAATGGACCTGAATTAAGACCCTTGCCCAAAACCTCCTGTCTGGATAAACCAAGTAAGCTAATTATCCCAACTCTGCCTGCTAGAGATTCAGCAATTTCCTTCATCATACTGAATTGCTGGGAACCTGTTAGCCAAAACATACCGGGTTTTCTAATACGATCAATTTGCATTTTTATATAAGGAAATAGATTCGGGGCGTACTGTATTTCATCTATAAGCAAAGGTGGTTGATATCTTTGAAAAAATAATGCAGGATCAGTTTTGGCCAAACTAAGAATTATCGGGTCATCAAGAGTGACATATGTTCTTTCCGGGGAACATATTCTCTTAAGAAGTGTAGTTTTGCCAACTTGACGAGGGCCAGACAAAAGAAGTGCTGGAAACTGTTGAGATACTCTCAATAAACAGTTTTGTAAAGTTCTTGGTATATACATATGACCTCCAATGACTTTTATGCAACCTTGTTGCTAATTAGTCAGATCATGTGCAATTGTCAAGACAATTAATATCATAAGTTCATTATATAGCTTTAGTTAAAAAAATGCTTTCGCTTTGTTCATCTGGTAATTCTGTTCAAAGAAACTCTGCGTAACAATCTCACCATCGAACAGATTGGCAATTCTGTGGCTTTGATTGGCCATAAACAATGAATGAGTTGACATTACAATCGTAGTGCCTTCTCTGTTAATGGTTTGCAGAAGATTAATCACATCTTTACCATTATGGGAGTCCAGATTACCGGTCGGTTCATCAGCGAGAAGTAACTGAGGCTTTGTCACAACGGCTCTGGCTACGGCTACCCGCTGCTGCTGTCCACCAGAAAGATTAAGCGGGAATTGATTCGCATAGGGTGTCAATCCCAGCTGTTCCATGACAGATATTACCCTTTTTTTCTGCTCAAATGGTTTTATATTCATATAGGATAAAGGTAATTCGATATTCTTATAGACAGTGAGTTCATCGATTAAATTAAATTTCTGAAAAATAAAGGCAATATTAAGTTTCCTTAAATTTACTCTTTGCTTTTCTGTGAAACCAGACAACTCCTGATTAAAAAGATAATATTCACCCGAAGTAGGTTTATCGATCAAACCAAGAATATTAAGCAGAGTGGATTTTCCACTTCCGGATGGTCCCATAACAGAGACAAATTCACCGCTTTCCACACTCAAATTCAGGCCGTTCAAAGCCAGAGTCTCAGTATCTGCATTACGGTATGCCTTCGTCAATGAGCACAATTTGATCATCTCTTTTCCACCTGCTTTTAGTTTAATTGGCAGGGCGGACAAATTAGCCTGCCCTGCTATTCATGTTGCATATATTAAATCTACATTCCTATTCCGTCAATAGATTTTTTATTCGTATCTTAAAGCCGTTACCGGATTGGATGCCGCCGTCTTAAATGCGATAACTCCCACCGTTACCCAGGCTATCACAAAGGCTGATACAGCTGCCAGTAGGAATGAAAAAACCGGCATATCTATATGATACGGGAATCTCTTCAGCCAGAGATTGATCAGGTAGTAGGTCACCGGCCAGGCTATCAAATTGGACACTAAAACAAGCTTGCTGAAATCCTTGGTCAAGAGTATAACTATACTTGCAATGCTTCCACCCAAAACTTTGCGAATACCTATTTCCTTGGTTCTTTGTTGTGCCGCAAAGGTTGCCAGTCCCAGAAGCCCTAAACAGGCAATAAAGATACACATAAACGCAAAATAAGTAAATACTCTGGCCAATTTTTCTTCATTCTGATATTGCTTCTGGATTTCATCATTTAAAAAAACATATTCAAATGGCACAATCGAAAAATACTTCTTCCACACTGTCTCCAAACTGCTGATATTGGCCTTCATATTTACAGGATCAAATCTCACAAAAATTGTCCCCAATGGTGCATCATTCGGCATAAATACCATAGGTTCTATCAGACTGCGTAAGGATGAATAATTAAAGTCATTAACCACACCAACTATCTTAGATCCAATTTTATCAGTTTCTCCCGTAGGATAAAAGGCTTGTCCCAATGCATTTCCAGGATAACCCATAGCAACTGCCAAGGACTTGTTAACTATGAAAAGCTTTGAATTTCCGCCTCTTTGTCCAATGTTAGCTAAGCCTAAAGTGTGTATTTTGTCCTGTGTTTCAAAATTCTTGCCTTCCACAAATTTCAAACCCAAAAAGTCCAGAAAATGTGCATCTACAAACATGAAATTGAACCCAACATTACTCACTTTTCCTTTGTGTTCAAAAGAAAATACCTGCTTTCCCTGTTCTCCGACAGGCATATTACTGGCTGTTGCCATATCCAGTATCCCTGTCTGCTTCAAAGCTTCATTGCGGAATGCTGTATATTTTTTATCGTACAAAGAATCAGGTGCCGTACTGAGAACAAGAATGTTATCTTTATTATACCCCAGATCATGTGTCCTTAAAAAATTCAACTGCTTGGTTACAACCAATGTCCCTATGATCATAATAATTGATAAACTGAACTGAAATACCACCAGAATCTGCCTGATCAGTCTGCCCTTAACTCCCTTTGTCACTTCACCTTTGATCACTACTGCCGGTTGAAATGAAGACAAATAGAAGGCTGGATAACTTCCTGATATTATCCCCACGAGAACAGTAACTCCCAGTATTCCCAAATATAACCACCAGGGTGTATTCATGCCAAAATCTATCTTCTTGTCAGTTAATTGATTAAAAGTCGGTAATACTAATTCAGTCAATATCACAGCTAAAACCATTGCTATTAAAGCCACAACTACTGATTCAAACAGAAATTGTCTGACCAACTGAGACTTTTGAGCTCCTACAACTTTACGTAAGCCAACTTCCTTCGCTCTGCCGGCAGATCGGGCTGTAGAAAGATTCATGTAATTGATACAAGCTATGGAAAGTAAAAACAGACCGACTATCAGGAAAATATAAATATATTCCCTGCTGCCCTGTGGTACATCCCACATCAACTTCTGGAAATGCGTCTCTTTTAAAGGCTGCATTATTGGTTCGAAGGTAGCTCCGAAGGTCTTACCCATCGCTTCCATATATTTCTTGTAAAAACCTTTTGTTTTGACTAAAAAAGCTTCCTGATTCGCATTTTCTTTCAGTAATATATAATTCATTTGATTGACTTGCCAGAGAAGCTGCAGGTTCTGAATATTAACTGTTTCAGCTACACCAGCATTTTTGCGATTGGATATAAATGTGTCATCACTGAATAAAGCATTGTACTTCAAGTGGGTATTATCGGGAAAATCCTTGAATACTCCTGAAATCTTGTAGATCGCACTTCTTCCGGTTGTTATGGTTTTATCCAATGGATTTACATTACCAAATAATTTTTTGGCAAGTGATTCAGATATGATAACCTTATTAACCCCTTCCAACGCTCCCTTAGAGGAGCCATAGATAAATTCATGTGTAAATACTTTGAGAATCCCCTGATTCCCAAAATAGCAAAGACTCTCGTATATTCTTTTGTCCTGATTTACCAGCATTAACTGCCCAATATTAGTAAATCTGGCAAATTCCTCTACTTCAGGATATTCTTCCTTAAACAAGGGAGCAATGGAAAAAGATCCGGCTGCAAACCTGTCATCCTGCCCACTAATAACAAAATGTGAACCGATCCGCATGATCCTGTCCGCATTCTTATGATAACTGTCATAAGTTAACTCATTATAACTGTATAAAAGTATAAGTATCGCACCCACAAGCCCGATAGCCAACCCTATTATATTTAGCAGAGAATAAAGCCGGTTCTTCATAATATTCCGGATCGCTACTTTAAAATAATTACCAAACATGCGTCCTCCTTGTTAAATTTCTTTCTCAATGCTGCCCTGCACTACATTGCCATCCAATAAATGGATCTCTCTGCCTGCATAACGGGCATGTGAAGGTGAGTGGGTTACCATGACTATCGCTGTGCCCGATTTGTTCAAATCTGCCAGGATCTGCATTACTTCTTCACCATTCTTGGAGTCCAGATTTCCTGTCGGCTCATCTGCCAAAATAAGCTTGGGATCACGTACAACTGCCCTGGCCACTGCGACTCTCTGCTGCTGACCGCCTGATAACTGCTGCGGAAAATGATTCTTGCGATGTGCGATTTGTAATCGCTCCAAGATGGAATCAACCTTTCTCTTCCTCTCCTGCACAGTCATCTTCATATATAAATATGGTAGTTCTACATTCTCAAATACTGTCAGTTCATCAATCAAATTAAAACTCTGGAAAATAAACCCGATATTTTCTTTCCTGAGATCTGTTCTTTTGAACTCGTTGTATTTAGTAATGTCTTTATCAAAAAAGAACATTTCTCCGCCTGTAGGCTGATCCAATAAACCAATAATGTTCAAAAGCGTTGTCTTACCGCAACCGGATGGCCCGATAATTGCCACAAACTCGCCTTCTTTGATCTCGATATTAACTTTGTTCAAGGCAGTAGTTTCTACTGTGTCTGTCTGATAAACTTTCATTAAATTGTTTGTGCGTATCATATTTCCTCCGGTTACTTTGTATTTTCTTTTATTTTTAATTGTTCTACTTTGTTAAAGGTCTCATACCCTGAAGTGATTACCATATCTCCAGCTTGTAATCCTTCCAAAACCTCATAATAATCCGGGTTTTGTCTTCCTAATTTGATATTCACTCTTTTCGCATGTTTACTGTCTTTGTCCACCTTGAAGATCCACTGCCCACCTGTCTCACGATAGAAATTACCCTTAGGTATCATCAAGGCCTGAACAGACTTTCCTAACTCCATTCTCACCACAAACGACTGACCTATATGATAACTCCTGCTTTGACTATCTTTCATCGTAAAATCCACCTGAAAACTGCCATTTCTAACCTCTGGATGTACTTTCGCCAATACTATCGCAAACTTGGCACTGTCCAACTCTGCAAAAGCTGACAATCCGGGATAAATCCTGCTTAAATAATATTCACTCACATCCGCCTGAATCTTGTAACTGCTGATCACATTTACTGTTCCCAATCTCTCTCCTGGATTCTTTGCCTCTCCAACTTCCGCCTTAAAAGAAGTTAACTGCCCATCCACAGGTGCCTTGATCGTCAATCCGTCCATCTTCTCCCGGATCAAACGCAAATTGGACTGTAGCCTCTTTACTGAATCATTCAACTGCTCGATCTGAACCATGCGGAAAACAGAGTCCTGCTTCATGGTTTCATATAATAAACTTTTCTTTTTGTCCAATAATTCATAATCTTCTTTTAATCTCAAATACTCATTTTTGGAGATCATCTTCTTTTCATAAAGACTGGTCGTGTTCTCAAAATCTCTCTTAGCTAAAATAAATTTATAATCTGTATCCAAAATTTGCCCTTTGATCGAAAGCCTGTTCTGCTCCATAAGCAACCGCGTATTCCGTAAATTATTCATCTGATCTGCTAACTCAGCTTCCCTGTTCATCATATTCATCTGCAAATCAGAATTACTCAATCTTGCTATCGCATCTCCTTTCCTGACCATCGTGCCTTCTTCAATAAACACTTCTTCAATTCTACCGCCTTCCATAGCATCAAGATAGATTGTCTTTTCCGGAACTATCAGCCCGGTAAATACTATATAGTCCTGATAAAGATCCATCTTCACAGGATTAATACTGATCTGATCAGCACTGACAGTCGCTTGATTTCGGGATGGTAAATATATTATAAAATAGAACAAAAGCAATATGATGCCTGCAGTTCCACTGTATGTGATAATTCTTTTCTTAGTGAAAAATTTCTTTTCAATTATTCTGTCCATTCCGGTATTTAACTGTTCCATAACTCTCCCACATCCTTTTCCTTTATTTATGCAACCCCAGTGCCAAACAATCTTACTATAAGGCTGTTTACTTGTAAAGCATTTAATTATAACTCATTAGCTTATTTGTTTCATGTTGATTCAAAAGGATTTATGCGTACCTGGATAAGGTCTATTTTATTTTGATATAATAAGTGTACGATTACGGACAGGTCTTCTTAAGATTGAATTGTTTCTCGTATCTTCTTTATAACCCGAACCGGCAATGATAACAGGTATTGTAGGGGCAGACCTGCGTATCTGCCCTTTGGAATATTTCCATCTCACTGCCCACTCTCACCTAAGCACTTGCCTGCAGGTTTCAATAATTATTCTTATCCCTTTCACTCCCCTCTCTTCGCAAGAGAGGGGCCGGGGGTGAGTTATTTTCTCTTCTGACCCTGACGCCTGATGACTGATGCCTGACGCCTGTCCTCGGGGGTGAGTTATTTTCTCCCCTGACACCTACTTTAGTCCATAAAGTCTATTTAGTCCATAAAGTCCATCAAGTCCATTTCCCGAACATCTCTGCGTCCATCTGTCTTTTCCTTAACCTTTTTTCACTTCAACAGCAATAGCTTTCTGCTCTGAACCATACTCCCGCATTCTATCCGGCAATAATATACTCCTGAGGCCACCTGTTTGTTCTGCCTGTCGTAACCCGACCACATTACCCTCTGCTTACCTTGTTTCTGATCTCTATCCAACAATACACTAACCAGCTGCCCCTTGATATTGAAGATCTCCACTTTTACATGAGCATCAGCCTGAAGTGAATAGCTGATATTAGTTTGAGGATTAAATGGATTTGGATAGATTGTATAATTATTTAAAATGGGTTTATTCTCATGCGTCAGATCAGCGTTACCCACCGTATAGACAACAGTTACTTCTATCGGGCTGGTTACATTGGGATTGTTATGATGAATGTAGATCACGTCTTCCTGATTCCCGGGAATATTGGGATTCAAAACAAATTGCAAACTGTCTCTCTGCATAGGAGGGATCAACAGTTCGGGAATCGCAGAATTATAATATAGCTGAGGATTGGAAGTCTCTATACTAATGATTTGCCAACTGTTATTGGATTGGTTTGTGATCGGAACTTTGAAATAATTGTTTTGATTTATACCGGCACTCTGTAGAAAAAGTGCCGACGGGCAGAACCATGCATTCAAATCGGCGACAGCGAGATAAATTGCCAACGGTCCGCCATAGGCTCCTACATCATTACGCAGCGTAAGTTGTGAAGGTAAAAGGGCAAATCCGGGTTGGGCAGGATTCTCCAGATCATTGTAAACCGGGTTGGGATTCCCGGCATCTATGCAAGGGGATTCAGGACTCAATAATAAAGAACTGCCTGTAAACTGAGCCAAAGCTGTAGTATTACCTTCTCCCGGCCACATCTCATCCAAAGCACAGTAACTAATATCCATATTGGAACCTATATTGTGAATTCCCCCGCCATAGGATTGATTATTAGCCTGAATAATATTATTTCTGAGGATCATGTTGGTTGTCCATCCCATCAAGCCTCCGGCTCTGCCTGCTGCATTAGAATACTCGCCTGTTGCTTCATTACCCACAATGGTGTTATTCTCAACTATAACAGGATTACCCTGATAGTTCATATATGCACAAAAACCTCCGGCCCCATAAGTAGTAGTATATGGTACAGCCTGATAGACCTTATTATTGGCTATAATATTATTCTTGATAATGGCTCCGGTATAATTCAGATCTAAGCCACCGCAATACATTCCCCTATTATTGGCTATCACATTGTTGATTATTTTAGGAGTACCGTCTCCGACTCTGATACCTCCACCTCCGGCTGTCAGGATGTTGTCATAAACTAAAATTGCTTCGTTATTGATAATTAAATTATTACTGATCGTAGGAGATGATAATGTGGAAAAAATGCCGCCACCGGCTCGGAGTATTGATCCGCCATGCTCATAATGCCATTTAGTTCCGGTACCACCTGTGATCGTAAAACCATTCAACACAGCCGTAGAATCCTCTCCTGAAATGATCAAAACGACACTCCCCGTATCAGCTTCGGCCGAGTTTGAGCCGTTGATTATTGTGCTCAAGATTGTATTGGGATTGTGATCATTAATATAATTACTGCTCAAAGTTATGTTTTTACCCCGGAAGTTAATATTCTCATAATAGGTTCCCGGTGCAACCAATACTAAATCTCCATTCTGTGAGGCATTAATCCCTGCTTGAATTGTGCTGTAATCAGCCGGGACATTGAGCGTTACTGCCTGTATCAGAGATAACAGCCCAGCCATAATAATTAAACTTAATGCAATATGTTTCATCTTTCCTCCATCTATTTCTTTTTTTAATTTTTAATTCTCTCTTTCCAATTCTCAACTCTCAACTCTCAACTCTCAACTTCCCCTTGACTCACGACTCAAGACTATACACTTCCCCTCTCCCCACTGCCTTCTGCCTACTGCCCCCTGCCCACTACTACTCACATCTCAACGCTTCCACCGGATCTGATGATGCTGTCTTAAAAGCAATGATTCCCACGGTGATCCAGGCGATCACAAAGGCAGCCAGAGCAGACCAGACAAAAGATAATATCGGCACTTCTATATGATAGGGAAACCGCTTTAACCACATTTCCATGATGATATAGGATACAGGCCAGGCTATCAGATTGGAGATTAATACCAATTTGCTGAAATCTCTTGTGAGAAGGATGATAATACTACAGACACTACCGCCTAATACTTTGCGGATGCCTATTTCTTTTGTCCTCTGCTGAGCAGCATAAGATGCTAATCCCAACAACCCCAAACAGGCTATGAATATGCACATAAAAGAAAAGTAGGTAAACACTCTGGCCAATTTATCTTCACTTTTATATTCATTTTGCACATCGTTAGTAAGGAAAGTATATTCAAAGGGATCAATAGCAAAATGTTTTCTCCAGATCCTCTCCAAATCTGTCAGAATCGCTTTCTGGTTTTCGGCGTTTATTCTGATATAAATCTGATTTCCCGGGTTTCGGGTTGTTACAAAAACTACCGGTTCAATATTACTGTGCAGAGAGGTATAAACAAAATCATCCACTACACCCACAATAACAGAATTAACTTTATCCGTAGAGCCTGTAGGATAAAAGGGTTGCCCTTGTGCTTTTCCTAAATGCCCCATTGTCGCTGCTAAAGTTCTGTTGACTACAAAATCCTTCGGAAAAGTGTTAGTTGCTAAAGTATCTGAGCCAATACTATGGATATTGTCCCGCGTGGCAAAATTCTTGCCTTCTATGAATTTCAAACCTAAAAAATCCAGAAAATGAGCATCAACCCGCATCAAATTGCAGATAAGGTTGTTTTCCTTTCCTTTTGACATATAAGAAAATGAGAGTTTTCCCTGCTGCCCGGCCGGTTTACTGTTGGCACTGGCAATGTCCAATACCCCGGTTTGCCTACTGGCCTCATTCCGGAATGCTGTGTATTCCTGTGCATATAAAGAATCCGGTACACCATTAATGATCACAACATTGTCCTTATTATAACCCACTTCGTAGGATTTTAAATAATTCAACTGTTTTGTTACAATCAAGGTGCCAATTATCATGATAATCGATAAACTGAACTGACATACAACCAGTATTTGCCTGATCAATCTGCCTTTTATCCCTTTGGTGATCGTCCCTTTTATCACTGCTGCCGGTTGAATGGATGATAAATAAAAAGCAGGATAACTTCCCGATATGATACCAACTATAGTGGTTATCATGATGATCCCGATATACATCCACCAGGGAGTATTCAACCCGATCTCGATTTTCTTGTCCGCAAGTTGATTAAAAGTCGGAAGTAATAATTCTGTCAGTATTAAGGCAAAAAACATGGCAATAAATGTTACCACCACTGATTCCAGTAAAAACTGTTTAACCAACTGCGATTTCTGTGCTCCGACAACCTTGCGTAATCCCACTTCTTTTGCCCTGCCTGCTGATCTGGCTGTCGATAAATTCATGTAATTGATACAGGCTATGGAAAGTAAGAACAGACCGACTATCAGAAAAATGTAGATATCTTCTTTCTTCCCCTGAGGTTCATCCCAGATGTAATTCGTGAAATGTGTTTCTTTTAAGGGCTGCATAATAGGTGCAAAAGTGGAGTTAAAAGTCTTTCCGGAAGCTGCCATGTATTTATTGAAGAATCCCTTTGTCTTTTGAACAAAAGCTTCTTTGTTTGTATTCTCTTTGAGTAAAACATAATTCAACTGGTTAACCTGCCATAGTAACAGATGATTTTGCGGAGAAACATAAGTTGGCCCAGCTATTGCCACCAGACTATTGAAATAGTTCTGTTCACTCAGGATAGCTTCATATTTCAAATGCGTATTATCCGGAAAATCCTTAAACACTCCCGTGACTTTATAAACATCACCATTACCTGATTTTACCGTTTTTTCCAGTGGATTAACATCTCTGAACAATTTTTTGGCAAATGATTCCGAGAGAATTACTTTATTTGAGCCTGTTAGAGCATTATTGGGAGAACCGTACAGGAATTCATGGGTAAAAACATTTAGTATTCCCTGATTACCTGCCCAGCAATTGTTCACATAAACGCTTATATTCCCGTTTTTTAACAATATTCTGCCCAGATTAGAGAATCTTGCATAATCCTCCACTTCCGGATACTCATCTTTAAACAAAGGACCTATTATTAATGAACTGGCTGAATATCTATCTTCTCTTCCGCTAAAATTATAATGTGAGGCTATTCTCATGATCCGCTCAGAGTTTTTATGATAACTGTCATAAGTCAACTCATTATAACAATACAAAAGAATCAGTATCGCTCCGACCAATCCTATTGCCAGACCTATTATATTCAGCAAAGAATACAACTTGTTGTTCATGATATTCCTGATAGCTACCTTAAAATAATTGCCAAACATGCATCCTCCACCTTTATCTGCTCCGGTCTTATCTCCAGTCCTTTATCCCAAACACTTACATAAATGCAACCCCAATGCCAATCACCACCATACTGCTTTCATTTTTGCCTAACTGCCTGATATGTAAACAAATATTTCAACAATTGTTAAACAATGACTGTATCGATTACCTGTAATAATTAAAACTATCCGCTTTTGATACAGCAAGTGTACGATATTGGACAGCTTGTTTGGCTAAAAATCTTCTCTTGGGAGATGATGCAGACTGCGTCATTACTATAAAGAGCCTGGCAGGCTCTTCTCCCAGGAACGATTTTCCCCACATATGTCCATATAGTCCATAGAGTCCATTTGTGCTCATGGGTGCCTATTCGTGGTTAAAATCTCTAATCAGACCCATCCGACCAGTCCCATTCCCCCAACTCTCAACTTTCAACTCTCAACTATCAACTTCTCCTTCCCCCTGCCCCCTGAACATTATTCTCTTGACCAAAATCTCAAATCCCAAAATAAATGTACCCATAAATGACTCTCGGAGGTAAAATTGAAAAAGCTGTTCTTTTTTAATGATTTTATGCCTATTCCTGACCAATATTTTTGCTCAAAGCGATCAGGGAGTTAATTATACTAACGGAGACTATGTTACATGTTCTGCTATTGAGGGAGATTTCCTTTGGGTTGGCACTACTGGCGGATTAGTAAAAATTAATCGAATTACAGGTGAAACTGTCTTCTATAATAAAGCAAATTCTCATTTGCCAAGTAATCAAATATTAGATATTTCTGTGGATTCTCAAGGAATCAAATGGATTGTTAATAGTGATCAGAGTATTGCCAAATTTGATGGTACAAACTGTACTGTATATAAAACTTCCAATTCTGCTCTGCCTGATTGTGGTTTTGAGTGTATTTCTATTGATTCTCAAAATACCATATGGATTGGTACTTATGGTGGACTTGTCAAATTTGATGGAGTAAACTGGACTATCTTCAATACTTCCAATTCAGATTTGCCTGGTAATAGAGTTTGTTGTATCACTTTTGACTCTCAGAATAACAAATGGATAGGCACTTATGGTGGTCTTGCCAAATTTGATGGGACAAACTGGACAGTATATAATACTTCTAACTCAGGGCTGCCTTATGATTATGTTAATTGTATCACTATTGATTCTCAGAATAACAAGTGGATTGGTACGGCAGATGGTGGTCTTGCCAAATTTGATGGGACAAACTGGGTTGTATATGACATGTTCAATTCAGGCTTACCTATTGATTGGGTTGAATGTATCTCAATTGACGCTCAGAATAACAAATGGATTGGTACTATGAATGGTGGTCTTGCCAGATTTGATGGGACAAACTGGACTGTATATAATACTTCTAATTCAGACTTACCTTATGATTTGATTAAATGTATCTCTATTGATTCTCAGAATAATAAATGGATTGGTACTTGTGATGTTGGTGGTCTTACTAAATTTGACGATGTAGTTTGGATTGCTTACAATACTTCCAATTCAGACTTACCATCTAATGATGTTAATTGTATTACAATTGATTCTCAGAATAACAAGTGGATTGGTACTTTCGGTGGACTTGTTAAATTTGATGGGGCAAATTGGACAGTATATAATACTTCTAATTCAGATTTGCCTGATAATTGGATAATGTGTATCTCCATTGATTCTCAAAATAACAAATGGATTGGTACTGAGGCTGGAGGTCTTGCCAAATTTGATGACACAAACTGGACGGTTTACAATACATCTAATTCAGAATTGCCCAGTAATCAAGTTGGATGTATTTCTATTGATTCTCAGGATAACAAATGGATTGGTACTGTCTCTGATGGTGGACTTGTTAAATTTGATGGTATGAACTGGATTGTGTATGATACTGAAAATTCAGGGTTGCCCAGGAATTTTGTTCACTATGTTTCAATAGACTCTCAGAACAATAAATGGATTGGCACTGCTGGTGGTGGTCTTGCTAAATTTGATGATTCTAACTGGACAGTTTACGATACTTCTAGTTCAGAGTTGCCTAGTAATCATGTCAATTGGATTTGTATTGACTCTCAAAACAACAAATGGATTGGTACTCCGCAGGGTCTTGCCCAATTTGATGGTACAAATTGGACAGTTTACAATATTTCCAATTCTATTCTGCCCGATTATCATGTAGGCTGCCTTTCTATTGATTCTCAGGATAACATATGGATTGGCACTAATCGATGTCTTGCCAAGTTTGACGGAACATATTGGACAGTTTTCAATGAAACAAACTCCATTTTGCCTTCAATTTACATTAAAAGTATTGCCATCGACTCGCAGGATAATAAATGGATTGGTTCCGTAGGAGGCTTAACCGAACTCTTCTGGAATGCAACTCCGACTCAGGATGAAATCCAGAAACCCCTGTCCTCCCTTAATCTCTCAAACTATCCTAATCCCTTCAATCCGCAAACCACGATTTCCTACACTCTTCCCCAACCCGGTAATGTAGAGTTGGAAATCTTCAATATCAAAGGCCAGTCAGTCAAACAACTTGTGCAGGAAAACCAGTCTTCAGGCAAGCACACTGTCCTCTGGCAGGGAAACGATACTTCCGGCAAAAAAGTCACTTCCGGGATCTATTTCTGCAGAATAACCACAGCCAATAAACAGGAAATCCGCAAAATGCTGCTTCTAAAGTAGGATTAGCATCCAGCATATGGTTCAGATATCATATTCCAGATGTTGATACTCTCAGACCTGTAGTCATATAATACGAGTTTAAAATAGGACTAGCGTCCAGCAATATTAGCATGGAGCAAATTGTAGGGGTATCATAAAACCACTAATTCCGATCCTCTTTTTGTGCTTATTTAGGAACTGAGACAAAATAAAGTATTCAATATGGCTTAGTTATATACGTGAAATATGATTGAATTTTTGTAAGAAATAATGTGGTATCAAGCAATAAACGAAAATTCAGGTAAATCATTAGAAGAATAATCTTTCGTCCTATCGGACGAGGATTGGTGGTCATTCAAACTGGCAGTTGAAACTGTCCAGCTAACATCTTTTGTCCTACGGACAGTAAGAGAAGCCTATGCTTGATACATATTCCATTGCAAATATTATTTTGTCACGAACCCAAAAAATGGGTGGTTGCTGTAAGCTAAAGCATACAGAATTACCGGCTAAAGCCAGCGTTCCAAGGCAATAGCCGGGTAATAATAGACTGAGCCCATACTCACTAAGGTTTTAGCCCAAGATGTTAATGATAATATTTTAAGTTCTTATCATAAGACTGCAGGTCTTAGATTATCAACACCCGAAGTAAAAAACCTGAACCATAAGCTGGACGCTAGTCCTCATTTAATTAAAAGCATTTTTTTGATCTCGGATTTAGTGCCGGTATTGATCTTATAGAAATAAATTCCACTTGTAACTTTATCCGCACCATTATTATCACCATTCCAGACAATGGAATAATCACCTGCAGATTGAGTTTCATTGACCAGTGTTTTCACTAACTGCCCTTTAGCGTTGTAAACACTCATGTTGACCATACCTGTTTGAGGGACAGTATAAGCAATTGTTGTTGTGGGGTTGAAGGGGTTAGGATAGTTTTGTTTGAGAATTTTTGGAGAGTTTAGGGTGATCTCTGATTTGCCGAGAAGCAGGTCATTTTCGATCATCTCAGTCACATTGAAATCCAGGGCCATATACATCAGGTAACCCCCGAGATTCTCATCAGGATATTGCTGAAAAGAATTATAGTCAAGTGCATTATAGAACATGAAATGTACTCTAACCTGTGTGTCTCCATTTTCATCAATGTACTTTTCGAGTGGATCGCAGGGATAAACATACTCAGGGATCATACCTCCGAAGATTTCTGGATTGTCGATACTGTTGAAGTAAAAAGCTTTACTCCAGTGGGAGCCATTATCTGCAGAGATTTCCACAACAATTTCAGGCACATCAGCCCACTGTTCAAAATCTGTGTTATTCAGTTCATTAAACAGTCTGGCTTTGTCGCTGTTTTGCCAGACAGCTGCCATATAATTATCATTTGGTGTTTTAGTGATCTTGAAATTATTCTCATTATAGGTATCATTATAATCCCACCAGAAGAAAGGAAAATCATTATCAAATTCCCAGGGTTCATCAGGACCTACGACTTCACGCCAGGGGATATAAATCTGGCCGTCATCTTCCTGTTCCAAGCAGTCTTCGCCCCATCCCTTGGGTTCGATATCCAGAACTTTGAATTGCTGGGTTACAAAATCATATTGCACATCTTTTACAAATTGAAAATTCCAGTAATATCCTGAAGGAACCTGTAATCCCCAGCAGTTGATCATATGCAATCTGCCGGCATTATCCATTTCCACATTCATGTGATGGGTATTAATCGGGCTGAAGAATAATGAGTCTGCATTGGGAAAAGTACTATCGGGATTAGGAACATATCTCTCGGAATTAGTTATGGTCATAGAGAAGTCCCCGTCTCCGTAGTTATTGTTGTACAGAACAAACAGATCCGGCTCGAGTGTCTGTGTTGAATCCATGTTTAAATAGCCCATGAACCCGATCATGGAGTCTTTGACAAAGAAGGAATACTGTGGTCTTTTAAATGTTGTACCATTATGCCAGGCATCCATTTGGGGAATTGTTCTGACAGTCCAAGTGAAAGGTGTTGTTCCGTTCAACATTTCTGTAGATATATCTGTATATGCAATTTTAGGGTTTTCAGAAGGAAATCCTGCACCTCCTGTTGTTGTATTTTGGGCATAAACATATATTCTACGGTAATCAGTACCCATAGGAGAAGCACCGAAAAATACATTTGGCCAAATGTATTCATCTCCGTTAGGATCAGGTGGAAAGATTACTTGAGGAACTGACCACAGAAAATTGGACTGTTGATAGGCTAAAAAGCATTCGAGATCACCAGAATTTGTGTTCTCTGCATGCCAACCTACAAAGGGATTATTCGTGACAGGATCAATATCAAAGGTGGGAAATCCTTGTCTAAGATCATCGGTTGTTATGCGTCCACTATTCTGATTTACTCCGTTACTGATATAATTGTAATAAGCTTTTCTGGAAGAATTTTGATTTGTCTCCTGAGCGTGATAAACGGCATAAATGCCGTCACCTAAGTTTTGTATTTTCAGGGGAATATTATTATACCCGCCCATGAAATACTCACTATAAGAAAACATCAGTTGGATGGGGGGATAGGCTAGTGTTACCTCGGCAGGTAACGGTCTTTCGTGATTGATTGGAATTGCTTTCAGATTGGGACTGGCAATGGCTCTCTTGGGTGAATAGTTACTCTGCATTTCTGCCAGCAATAACACTCCCACAAAAACCAGCATAACAGTGACAAACAGTTTTTTCATTAGATCCTCCTACTACATCTTTAATTATCCTCTTACTCTGAAAACATGCATATTTTTTACTATATATTAAATATTGTCAAGAAAATATATTGGGAATTTAAAAAAATGACGGGATTTTCGGTAGAGACAGGGCATGCCCTGTCTCTATGATTCATAATTTTTCAGATTTTAATATTTGATCTATCAGTTAACCCTCAGGATGATGCATTTTAAATACTGCGTTTCAGGGCAGTAGGGTGAAAGCGGATGATCGGAGGAAGCAGTACGCTGCTCGAGAATCTGGATAGTTTTACAGGCTTTCACAGATGCCTGGGAAAGAGCCATGATGAACTCTTCTTTTGTCACTCTTCCCGAACAGCTGCAGGTGACCAGAATGCCGTTTTTATTGAGGAGACGCATGGCTGCTTCATTAAGCTTACGATAACCTGTTAGAGCCTGTTTGACTGAATCCTGCTTATGGGTGAATTTGGGAGGATCAAGGACTATTATATCATACTTTTCCTGAGCTTCTGCCAGATAAGAGAAGGCATCGGATTTGACGAAGATGATGTTTTTAAGATTGTTGAGTTCGGCATTCCTCTCCGCAGCTTTGATTGCATAATCAGAGATGTCAACTGCCGTGATCTCTGTAGCACCGCCGACAGCCAAATTCAGAGCAAAACCTCCCAGGTAGCTGCAGATATCCAGAGCTTTTCTGTTCTGGGCATATTTTCTGACAGCCAGATGATTATTCTGCTGGTCTGTATAGAAGCCGGTTTTTTGCCCTTTATAGAGGGATATTTCATATTTCAGTCCGTTTTCTTCAATGAGAAAAGGTATTTCCGGAAGAGTGCCATACACGACTTCGTCTTCGGCATTAAAACCTTCTTCTTTCAGCATTGATTTATCATACTTCAAATAGATGGCAGTTGGTTTGAGTTCTGTGGTAAGAATATCGATGAGCAATTCTCTAATATGATACATACTGAAGGAAGTTATTTGCATGACCAGGTAATTATCGTACTGATCGAGGGTAAGTCCTGATAATTGATCAGCTTCACTGAAAATCAGTCTGGAGGCGGAATTCTTTCCGGCGATTCCTAAAATGTTCTTACGCAGATTAATGGCTGTTTTTATTTGTTGTCTAAAGAAATCAGGAGTGATTTCCTGAGAGATATCAAACGAATAATTCCTTACTCTTATTTGACTCTTCGAATTATAAATTCCATAAGAGATAAACTCGTTCTTTGACGAGAGAACTTTAATTACTTCACCGTCCGTAATATTAGTAGTAGCATTATTTATAGCACCTGAAAAAATCCAAGGGTGCCTGTAAAGGAAAGGAACGTCTTTTCCCGGTTTAAGATTTAGGGTTTTCATAAGTTATCCACCATTTTTTTGTAGTTATACACATATAGTCAAATTGAACAAGTCTTGTTTAATATTTTATCTAACATATTGACTATCGCTCAATTGCGAATTTAACACTAAGAGATAAATCGTCTGACTTGAATACACAGGTGTAAATTCCTGTGGATAAGTATGTGGATGAGTTTGTGATGTTGGTCAGGTATAGTTTATTCTCTCCCGGAGTGGTATTTAGGATATATTTCTCCAGTACTTTTTTACCGGAAATGTTATAAATAATTATTTTACAGTTATGCTGAATATTTTCAAAATATGTAGTTAAAATCAAATCATTTTTAACCGGATTAGGAAAGATGTAACATTCGTTTCGGGGGGGATTTAGCGAAAATTGACTTGAATCTGCAGCACTTTTGTTCCCTGTTTCATCCTCACAGAAAATCGTGAATGAGCCATTTTTCAAGACAGGGATTGAGATATTATCGGAATAAGTAGAATATATAGTACTTCGTTTGTTATCTTCTTTGAGAACAATATTGGTTTTTAAATTATCAACATCCAGAGGGTAAATCCATTTGAGATAGAGAGTACTGAGATTAACTTTGGAAGTTTTGAGATCAACATTTGCAGGAGCTGTAGTATCATCAGAGTTGGCAAAGTTAGCCATTCTGAGCATTCTGGTGGATGAGAAGGAAAGATTGGAGTATTTTTCCATGTTCAGGGTGATCAGTTCATTGAGGAGGGGGTAGTAGAAAGTGGCAGTACCGCAAATACCGAGTTGATTATTATATTTTTGGGCGATGAAACAGGAATCAATACCAGCCAGAATAGCATTACAATCCGACTTTAACTGCAGATCAGATGCTGCATCTTCTAAATGTAAGAAGAAGTTCTTCAGGTCAGCGTCAACCTGTTGATCATTAAAGCAAAGTGTTTTGCTTCGTGCCAGTGCAAAAGGGGTACGGTCTGTTTGATATGCCCATTGATTGGTGAAAGCGGTCAACTTGCTGCAGAGATCTTTGTATTTTTCAGTCTCAACTGCAGAGCAGGTGAGGGGATAATTGGTTTCACCCAGAGGGTTTTGGCTACCACCGAGCAGATATGAATTCAAATAGAGGGTGGGGATGACCTGAGCCAGGTGATCCGGGTTGGAATTGGAATTCCATTCTTGCAGGAGATCATTGTAGGGAAAGCCATCGGTGGGAACTTCTTCTTCGGAGGAAATGAAGTAATCTGTGAAATTGGCAGCTTCGCCGATGATTTCCATTGAACCCATATTACAGGCATCCATGATCAGCAAGGACAAATGTGGTAAATAGGCTAGGGCAGACCGAAAATCCCCATTCGTGAATTCAATGAGATTTTCTGATGTGTTGTCCGGGCAGACATATTTGGAATCTGATTTCATCCAACCTGTACCATGAGACCAGATTACCAGAGCATAGTTATCAGCGGGATAAAGGGAAGTACCCCAGTCAATAAAGCTACGCAGGGAATGGTAGTCACCACTGTCGATCTGACCAAGATTACGGATAATGGGAGATGTTATTTCGGGAGAATTATCTTTTTGAATACGGTAACGTTTAGCACCGGTGGGGGAGAGTTCCTGAGGTAAATCCAGTTGTACCAGCAGATTTCCTTTGGTGAATCCGACTTCTTCCATTTCATTAATATCACTGATTGCATTAAGAGCCAGACCGTTATCTGCAGCCATATAGACAAGAATAGTCCATTCTACCGCAAAAAGGGGAGTGGAAATAAGGAGCATCACGGCAAACAAAAAAGCAATTTGTTTCAACTTCCAACCTCCCATTAATTTTGGCTAAGATATTTGCGGGAAAAAATCTGTCAAAGATAATCAGTGGGCAGTATGCAGTATAGGCAGGGGGCAGTGGAGATGAGAAGTTGATAGTTGAGAGTTGAAAGTTGAGAGTTGGGGGAGTCGTGAGTGGTAAATGGTAAGTTGTGAGTGGTAATTTGCAAAAATTTTCCTATTGACATAAACTAAGGCTTCAGGCGATGATAATAAAAATACTAATTAAGTAGGAGGATATATGTCAGAAATAATTGCAATTCAAGCAAGAGAGATTTTGGATTCACGCGGAAATCCCACGATAGAAGTCGATGTGGAACTTGATTCCGGAGTGATTGGCAGAGCTGCAGTACCAAGCGGTGCTTCTACAGGCGAGCATGAAGCTGTAGAGCTCAGAGACGGTGACAAGAAAAGATACATGGGTAAAGGCGTTCTCAAAGCTGTGACCAATGTTAATGAAATTATTGCACCTGAACTTTTGGGTTTTGACGGTTTGGATCAGGTAGCTATTGATAAAGCAATGATCGAGCTTGATGGTACCCATAATAAAGGTAACTTAGGTGCTAATGCGATTCTGGGTGTATCTTTAGCTGTTGCCAGAGCTATGTCATATGAATTGGAAATTCCTCTCTACCGTTACATCGGTGGAACCAATGCCAAGACATTGCCTATTCCCATGGCCAATGTGATGAATGGCGGATCCCATGCTTCCAACAACATCGATTTACAGGAATTCATGATCATGCCTATCGGAGCAGAATCATTTAGTCAGGCTTTGCAGATGAATACAGAAGTTTTCCATACATTGAAAGGAATTTTGAAAGCAAAGGGAATGAGTACGGCTGTAGGTGATGAAGGCGGATTTGCTCCTGATTTTGCAACCAATGAAGAAGCTTTGGAATATATTGTTATGGCTATCGAAAAAGCCGGTTACAGACCTGGCGAAGATATGTTCATCGCTCTTGATCCTGCTTCCAGTGAGTTCTATGAAGATGGAAAATATCACTTAAAAGCAGATAATCTTTATTTATCTTCCGCTGAAATGGTTGCTTACTATGAAGGTTTAATCAAAAAATATCCTATCGTTTCCATAGAAGACGGTCTGGCACAGGATGACTGGGAAGGCTGGAAGCTGATCACCAAGAATGTGGGCAGTAAAATTCAAATCGTGGGCGATGATTTATTTGTGACCAATGTGAACAGATTAAGCAGAGGTATCGATGAAAAGGCTGCTAATTCTATTCTTATCAAATTAAATCAGATCGGAACATTAACCGAGACTCTTGATGCAATCGAAATGGCTAAAACAGCAGGATTCACCAGTGTGGTTTCTCACCGTAGCGGTGAAACATGCGACAGCTTTATAGCTGATCTGGTTGTTGCAGTTAATGCCGGTCAAATTAAAACAGGTTCCATCTGCAGAAGTGAAAGAATCGAAAAGTACAATCAATTGTTAAGAATCGAACAGGAATTAAATGGTGCAGCCAAATTCCTGGGTAAGGGATTCTTCAAGAACAGAGGTTAACAATTACTAAAATAATAGTGGTTCAAAGCTTTGCTTTGAGCCACTTTTGGTTATTATGAGCAATAAAATAGTATTAAAAAAGCTTGTAGAAATACAGGAATTTATCAATAAACTTGATAAAGCCAAATTAAAATTCTACTTTCTCTTCAAGGGAATCAGGCATAGAGCTTATTTATTGGAGTCTGAGAAATATCTGGTAGTCAATGAACTACAGCAGATCAACACTCCTTTGTATTTAAAAAAGAAAGATAAAGCTATCTTTGAATTGGAGACAGTTCAGGGATTTGATTTACTGAGAATATCATTCGAAGCGAGTTATTTTGCAGATAGTGATCATCTCGGGTTCAATACATATTTATTTGAATTTCCCATGAAACTTGAATATAGTCTGGAAATTTTTACAGCATATCCGACAGCAGAAGACAGTGTATTAATATCATTTATGTTGGATAAGATTCAGGAGTATCGCAAGGTCGGGTCAATTAATAAAAATGAAATAAAGTTTAAGGGGATTTATACACGATACAAGAATTTTCATGCTTCCTCTCTGCATGGAGCAGATTTGAAACTGCCGTTTGCCAAGATAAAAATTTCTGGTTATTTTACATGTGCAGCCAATAATGATTGTATTATCAGTGGCTATGCTTTTAAGGAAGAGGTTGAGATAGAAGTGCAAAAATATTTGGAAGATTATTATATTGCGGAGAATAAGATTATTCCATTCAGATTTCCTGAGTTAACCCTTGATTTGGATAATCTGGATAAAGGCAAAGAATTTATTCCCAATACAAAAATTCCTGTTAAGATAAAAGTTTTGATTTTAGATGACAAGGAAATCGTAACAGAGTATTTGAAATCTATCTTGAACAATAAGACGAATTTTGTTGTTTCAGTCTGTAATGATCCATTGGAATTTGTTACTTTATTAAAAAACTTTCTTCCGCATATCTTAATAATTGATCATAATATGCCGGAAGTGTCTGGTGATTATTTTGTAAAATATTTAAAAGGGAATAATCTGCTCAACGATCAGATTACTATTTTAATGTTGGAATATGAAACTGCCTCAATGAAATCTTCTTTCGAAAAGAATTTTGACGGAGTGATCGTCAAACCAGTCGATTCTAAACAATTAATCGACCTGATCACTGAATGCTTAAAACGGAAATATCTGGAGAAATAATGAAAAAAATCTTCTTAATGATTCTGACGGGGATACTACTCTTGGGCTGCAGTACTAAAGGGACAATAGAAATCCAAAATAACACGGCAAATAAAATATTTTTTACATTTCTGGATAATAGCTATACTCTGACCAAAGGGCAATCCAAGATTTTTGAAGTTGATACAGGGAAAGAGTATATTTTTCATGAATCATCCAAAACTTATCCGCTTCAGTTAGTGGGCGAAACCTTTTTAATGCTCGGTGGAGCCAAAGAAACAGAAGTGACTGTAAAAGGGAATCAGAAATTACACTTATACACATATCCAACCCACGCCTGCATAAAGGTTAAGAATCTTGGTCCGACACCTATCACAAGTTTAAAATATATTCAACATTTTCTGAATAAGGATGAGGAATCACCGAATCTGATAGTGCAGCCCATTGCACAGAATGAGAGCCAGTATTTCAGACTGGCTTACAGCGAACCAACAGGCACTACATCTTTCACCTACAGTTTTGAAATTGGGAAAAGCGAGGGTCCAGCGTTGGTGGTGGATAGAGTGTTTTTGCCGTTAGACAGTCTTTATACGGTAGAGATGGAATAGGGGGCACATTCCACGAAAGAGACGCTTTTCCGGGAGTGTTATCCACGAATTTCACTAATTACTCGAATTAAAAGAGAGAATATTATAGTCTTGAGTGCATAGTCCTGAGTCTGTGGGAAATATTCCGGGAAGAGAAGCTTTTAGAGAGTTTTTACCGCGAATTATACGAATTTAGCGAATTGGGAGAAGATATTCGAGAGTATAGCCACCGATCAACACTGATTAACACTGATCAAGAAAGAAATATTATAGTGCTGAGTGCATAGTCGTGAGTCCTGAGTCTGTGAGAAATATTCTGTGGAAGAGAGGTTTTTAGAGAGTTAACCACTAATTTACACAAATATGCACGAATTGGGAGAATCATTTAGAGATTTTTGTCCATGAATATCACAGATTACTCGATTTTGGAGAGAGATAGATCTAATAGTCATGCACTATGAGAATTTTTGAAACCCGCAGGCAAGTATTAAGGAAAGAGTAGGCAGGGTGAGGGAAAATGATATCGACAATTCGGAATTGACGGACGATTCAGGAAGGAGATAATACAGGGCAAACAATACAATTAACTTGACAACCTGAAAACGCTTACAAATAAATAATATCGAAAAATTCATGAATTAAAAGTTTAATAAATAAGGAAGTGTTAAAAGATATGGGAAGATTAACCGGCCCTGGAGCATATCAATATCAGAGCACTTCTTTATCATAGAAAGATAAGAATATCTATGATAATCAGAAATTCAGGTGGGAAGAAGGAGGTTACAGATGAGTAAAGAAACATCAGTAAAAGTCTTTGAGTCAAAGCAAATCCGGTCTCTATGGGATGAGGAAGAGGAAAAATGGTATTTTTCTATTGTAGATGTAGTGGGTGTATTAACAGATAGTCCTAATCCAAACAACTATTGGAAAGTGTTAAAACACAGATTGGTAAAAGAGCGGGGAGTGAGATGGTTACAAAATGTAACCAACTGAAAATGCCTTCTTCGGATGGAAAATACTACAAAACAGATGTAGCAGATACAGAGCAAATTTTTCGGTTGATTCAATCAGTTCCTTCACCGAAGGCAGAGCCATTTAAGTTGTGGCTGGAAAGAGTAGCAAATTGAGGAAAAACTAATTCCGCACTTACCCTAAATTTGGTAAATTAGTTATAGATATCCTAACGATTGTATATTTTATATTAGTGTCAGAAATCAAATAGGGGTCTAGATGGAAGCTAGTAAGAAGCTAAAGAGAAGCATATAGGCAACAATGAGTGTTTTTTTGAAAATAAACAGGGAAAATGAACAAGTTTTGATATACTTTAGATAAACACGATAATGTTTTCATGTTAGTGTAATAAATTTGTATTGTTTTATATTGATATTTTTTCATTTGACAAATATTGGAGAGTATTGTTATTTATACTAAGTATATAAAATTATTAAGAAAGGAATAAATAATGCAAAATTTTAGTAAGCAAGTAAGCGATATCTGGGCAGTAGCTAATTTATTAAGGGGACCTTATCATCCCAATCAATACAAAGATATAATGTTACCGATGACAGTATTACGAAGGTTGGATTGTGTGTTAGAGCCGACGAAAGAAGATGTTTTAAAGACAGTGGAAAAGTATCGGGATACTGAGTTAAAGAATGTGGAACCAATTCTGAACAAAATTACAAAAGTACCATTTCATAATACCAGTCGGTTTACATTTGAGAGGTTGAAAGAAGACCCTGACAATCTGGCACAAAATCTGGTTCAATATATAAAGTCATTTTCATCCCGAGCACAAAAAGTATTGGAATATTTCAATTTTGAGAAGCATATAGCCAAACTTGAGGAGAATAATATTCTGTTTCTCTTGATTTCGAAATACTGCGAAATGGACTTACATCCTGAGACAGTATCAAACCTGGGGATGGGATATATTTTTGAAGAATTGATCCGCAAGTTTTATGATGCCAGTAACGAAGAGGCTGGAGATCACTTTACTCCCCGTGAAGTAATTAGGCTGATGGTTGATATCATATTTTTGCCGGATAATAATGTACTTAGCACCAAGGGAATTATCAAAACCTTATTTGATCCTGCCTGCGGGACAGGTGGAATGCTTTCGGTGGCAGAAGATTATTTGCAGGAGTTAAATCCAGATGCACATTTGGAAGTATATGGTCAGGATTATAATGAGCAGTCTTACGCAATTTGCGGGTCTGACATGATGATAAAAGACCAGAATCTGGATAATATCCGCTATGGGAACAGCTTTACAAATGATCAGTTTGCAGGTATGCATTTTGATTATATGCTGGCAAATCCACCGTTTGGAGTGGAATGGAAGAAAGAAAAAGACATAATTGAAAAAGAGCATGAAAAACAAGGGTTTGGCGGTCGTTTCGGTGCAGGATTACCCAGGATAAATGATGGACAGTTATTGTTCATTATGCACATGATGCACAAAATGAAAGAGACAAAGGAAGGTGGGACAAGGTTGTCGATAGTGTTTAACGGTTCTCCGCTGTTTACGGGTGGAGCAGGATCAGGAGAGAGTGAAATCCGACGCTGGATAATCGAAAATGATATGTTGGAAGCGATTATTGCTTTGCCTGATCAACTGTTTTACAATACCGGTATATCTACGTATTTATGGATAGTGACAAACAGAAAAGACCCAAAACGCAAAGGAAAAGTACAATTGGTCAATGCGGTGGGATTCTATAAGAAAATGCGAAAGAGTCTGGGGAATAAGCGGAATGAGATTAGTGAAGATCAGAGAGCAGAAATAGTACGGTTGTATGGTGAGTTTAGCGAGAGTGAGTTTGTCCGCATATATAAGAACACAGATTTTGCGTATAAGAGGATTACGGTGGAGAGACCGTTGAAGCTTAATTTTGTAGTGGATGCTGAACATATCCGGAAAGTAAGAGATTGCAGTGCGTTTTCAGGATTGGCAGAAAGCAAAAAGCGTAAGGACAAGGAAGTTGTTTTACAGGAAATAGAAGAAGGACGGAAACTTCAAGATAAGATAATAGAAGCACTGGAGAAATTAAGCAGTTTGGGAGTGGTACAGAATCGGGATAAGTTTACCCATGAGTTGAAGGCAGTTTTGAAGAAAGTCGGGTTAGTATTGCCGGCACCTTTGCTGAAAGGAATTTTGAGTGCAATAGCAGAAAGAGATGAAACGGCTGATGTATGCAAGGATGCCAAAGGCAAACCTGAAGCTGATCCTGAGTTACGTGATTATGAGAATGTGCCTTATGAAGATGAGATTGATGCATATATGAAGCGGGAAGTTTTGCCACATGTGCCTGATGCCTGGGTGGATCATGAAAAGACCAAGGTCGGGTATGAGGTCAATTTCAACAGATATTTCTATAAATATGTTCCACCTCGCCCTTTGAAGGAAATAGATGCAGAACTCAAAGCTATAGAAGCTGAGATAGCAGAGATGCTGGTTGGGGACTCGGAATGAACTTAAAACCATATCCAAAATATAAACCAAGCGGGATTGAATGGCTGGGTGAGATACCGGAAGATTGGGAAATGACCAGATTGAGATTTATAACGAAAGTTAATCCAACAAAAGGAGAATTGAATGGATTAAACAAAGATGATTTGGTTAGCTTTTTGCCTATGGAAGAAATAAGCAGTGATGGAACTCACAGTGCAAAACTGGAAAAAAGATTGGGTGAAGTTGAATCTTCTTATACCTATTTTAGAGAAAATGATGTACTCTTTGCTAAAATAACGCCTTGTTTCGAGAATAATAAAGGAGCAATTGCCAAGAATCTGACCAATGGAATAGGTTTTGGAACCACGGAGCTTCATGTTTTACGATCATTATCAAAATGTTTTAATGAATTCCTCTATTATATAACCATAAGCGATCCGTTTAGAAAATGGGGTTATTCGTATATGTATGGGGCTGGTGGACAGAAAAGAGTACCTGAAGAATTCATTAAAGACTATTACCTACCTTTTCCAACAATAGGAATTCAACGTAAAATATCAGCCTTTTTAGATAGTGAAACCTCTCTCATAGATACACTTATTGCCAAGAAGCAAAGACAGATTGAATTATTAAAAGAAAAGCGAATTGCTTTGATAACAAATGCAGTGACAAAAGGACTTGATCCCAATGTGAAAATGAAACCAAGCGGGATTGAATGGTTGGGAGAGATACCGGAAGAATGGAAAGCATCTGTGGTAAAAAGAGGATATTCAGTACAATTAGGTAAAATGCTGCAGAACAATAAGACCAATGATTCGGATGTTTTAGTTAATTACTTACGAGCAGTTCACATACAAAATGAAGGTATTAATACAAACGATCTGCCAGAAATGTGGGCATCAAAAGAGGAACTAACACAGTATGGGGTTAGAATTGGTGACTTACTAATTTGCGAAGGTGGGGAAGCAGGCAGAAGTGCATTTTTATATGAACTTGAAAATGACTGTATTATTCAGAATGCACTGCATCGGGTTCGCTCAAAGACTAACGAATTAAGGTATCTACACTATTTCTTACAAATAGTAAAAAATAGTGGTTGGATGGAAGTCTTATGTAATAAAGCTACGATAATGCATTTTACCAGAGAAAAATTAGTAGATCTTGAAATAGTGCTTCCAAACAGAAAGGTACAAAAAGATATAACAGATTACCTCGATAAGGAAACTACTAAAATTGATAAAATGATGGGTAAAATTAATCATTCAATTTCATTGTTACAAGAATTTAGATCATCCTTGATAACAGATGTGGTTGCAGGGAAAATACAATGTTAATAGGGGAAGTTATGAAATGTTTACACAGTGGGAAATGTTTTTGTGGAGAATATTGTGCTAATAATCTAAGGAATAGACAAAGGAGTTTTGGAGGCTATTGTTATAGGCTAAAATATCGATCTTGGTATAGACATTTTTCATACTTTATACCTATTGCAAAATTAAGTGTAAAAGGAGAAAAATACAATCAAAAATACGATTATCTGAATTCAAAATCATGTACTTGCATTTCAATTTATGATTTTATCAGAGCCACTCTTACATTGGGATCTTTAGATAGTTCCTCTTGTTATAAACGGAGTTTTCGATTACATTCATTCAGATTAGGAGCGTGTTTATCAGCAATTTCATTACTAGAGTTTGATGGTAATCTTAAACTAAATAAGGATTATAATGAGTTAGACCTTTCTGAGAAAATATTTGTAAACTATTGGTATGGCATGATTTTTACTAAAATTGTAGCTGAACAAATATTTCTAGTACCTTGGTTAGGATTTGTAGATAATTGCCCTGTTAAAATTGAAAAAGATGATGAAGAAACAAAGTCAAGACCTGACTACGTTGGATTAGATATAAATAGTGGATGGCATGTTTTCGAAGCCAAAGGAACAAAAAATAAAACAAAAGACATGGAAAATAGAGCAATAACACAAGCTAAAATGATTAAAAAGATAGCTAATAAAAAACCTAAAACCAGTAATGCTTGCATTGCTGAATTATCTGCATCAGGAGTGAAAATATATCTTTATGATCCTGTTCCAGACGATGATGAACATAATGGGAATAATGGTGACAATGTTGAAGGAGATCACAAAGCTTTTCTAAAGGCATATTATCAGTCATTAATTTCATTTATTATAGAAAATGATAATGAACAAACTTCTTTTAAAGTTGGCGAATATTCTTTTATTGGACGTAAGTCAATATTACTTGGTAACGAGATAACAATAGCCTTACCTCAAGAAATAATTAAATATCCAGAAGCAGCAGACCGTTTTTGTAAGCAATTGTTTGAAACAGATGAAGTCTCTTATGATTTGCCAACACAATATAGCAGTATTGGACTTGATGGGGTATTAGTGTTTTCTAAAAAGCCATTTGAGATAGTTCCCGAAGAAGTAAGCAAATTGTCAACAATCTTAAAGTGACAAATTCAACAAACCTGTTGACAACAAATCTAAGAATTAGTTGTTTTATTTAAGAGAAATAGTTTGAGATAGTTAGAGAGAAAAGCAAAAAAGGGATGAGCAAAGAATGAGTACATTACCGTTGAACAGGGAGATACTTTTTTGGGGAATGGAGCGATCCGGGCTGAATGAAGAAGCATTGGAGGAGAAGTTTCCCAAGATAAGGAAATGGATAAGCGGAGCGACAGAGCCGACTTTCAAGCAATTGGAAGATTTGGCGAAGGCTGTGTTTATACCATTCGGCTATTTTTTTCTGTCTAAACCTCCGGCTGAGAAGTTACCCATTCCATTTTATCGTACTGTTAAAAGTGGTGAGAATAATCAGATCAGTCCCAATCTTTTAGAGACAATTTATGCCATGCAGAGACGGCAAATCTGGCTACAGGAATACAAAATAGAGAATGAATATGAACCGTTGGAGTATGTAGCTTCTGCAGGGGAAAAAGAAAGTCCGGTGAAAGTAGCGGAAGAGATAAGAAAGGTGCTTGGACTGGAAGAGAACTGGACTTGCTCTTTACCCAATAAGGATGAAGCACTAAGACATTTCAGATATGTAATTGAAAATGCCGGAATAACAGTCATGGCAAATGGAATTGTGGAAAACAATACGCACAGAAGATTGAGTGTGAAAGAGTTTCGGGGTTTTGTGTTGGTGGATAAATATGCACCCCTGATCTTTGTGAATAATTCCGACAGCAAGGCAGCCCAAATGTTTACGCTGGCACATGAACTGGCACATGTTTGGTTTGGGAGTAGCGGGGTATTTGATTTAAGGCAATTACAGCCTTCTGAGGATGTGAAAGAGATTGTGTGTAATCAGGTCGCAGCAGAATTGTTGATATCGACGAGATTGGTCAGGCATACCTGGGAAAAGACAGAGAATAAGAATGAGATTTACCGAGATATGGCAAAGAAGTTCAAGGTAAGCGAGATTGTGGTAGCGAGAAGATTGCAGGATTGTGGATTTATTACAAAGGAAGAGTTTTTGACATTTTATGATGAATACATAGAGAAACTGAAGAATATTACAAAAGTAAAACAAGGTGGAGGTGATTTTCTAAATAATCAGAATCTCCGCGTTAATAAGCAATTTATGAGTCTTGTTCTTCAGGCATTGGGTGAAGGGAAGATACAATACACAGAAGCATATCGGCTGACAGGTTTACACAGAAAATCTTTCGAGGATTTTGCGTTTAGAGTAACAGGGAAGCCCTGATGACAGATGAACCAGTCTTTGTTTTAGATGCGAATGTATTTATCGGAGCAAAGAATGGTTATTATGCATTTGATATAGTGCCGGCATTTTGGGAAAAACTGATTGAGTATGCCTCAGAAGGAAGAATTGCCAGTACAATTCAGGTATGGGAAGAGCTTACAATTGGAAGTGATGAGCTGGTAGAATGGGTTAAACACAACTTTAAGAATTATTTTTTACACACTGATAATATGTTCGTTATCGAAGCATATACGAAAATTATAAATTGGGTACAGAGTGAAAATTATTTAGATGCAGTAAAAGAGGATTTTGCCAAAATAGCAGATGGGTGGATAATCGCTTATGCAATGGCACATAATGGAATAGTGGTAACGCATGAAATGCCAAGTCTGAGCAAAAAGAAGATACCGATGCCCAATATTTGTGAGGTATTTGGGGTGAAGTATGTGAATACATTTGAGATGATGCGAATGCTGGGAGTGAAGCTGTAAGTAAGGTTAGGTGTCAGGGCCCAATGTCATTAACTTAAGCTGGATAGACTGGCTTTGGCTCAACTTTCCACATGGAACGCTGGCTTTAGCCGGTAATTCTGTATGCTTTAGCTTACGGAAAAAACTATCATTTTCCCTTAAGTCAATGACATTGGTCAGGTGCCAGGTGTCGGGTGTCAGTGGAAGGAAGGAAAAGAGAGTGCTTAACCACCACGTCAGGATTAGATTCCAGCATTATTTTGTTGCCACCACTCCGCCGGAAAGGAATTAAGATGTGGGCAGATAATATTTTAGATGCTTAAAAGATAGAGGACAAATGAATTACAATGAGAAATGTTATGAAGAGGTTTTGGAAGAAACACTATTAGAGTCGGGATATATTAAGTCAGAGATTACAGAATATCACAAGGCAAGGGCATTATTTCCTGAGCAGATAATATCGTTTATACAGTCAACTCAACCAAAAGAGTGGGAATATTTGTATAATTTGCATAAAGAAAATACCGGAGCTGTGATTATTGAGGATTTAGGCAAGGCACTTAATTCTGAGTATGAGGGATGTCTATATGTGTTAAGGCATGGATTCAAGTGTTATGGAAAGACACTTAAGACTGCATATTTTGCTCCGGTTAGTAATCTGAATCCGGAAATACAAAGACTCTATGATGCTAACAGGCTGAGTATTACTCGTCAACTCATGTATTCGGAAAAAAATAATAACAGTCTGGACATGGTTATCAGTCTGAATGGGATACCGATTATAACATTAGAGTTGAAGAATCCTTTAACAGGGCAGACCTGGCGGAATGCTATTCATCAGTATAAGCATGACAGAGATCCGGGAGAGTTACTGTTCCAATTCAAGAAGAGAACACTTGCCCATTTTGCAGCAGATCCTGATGAAATATATATGACAACGAGATTATCAGGAAAAGAAACACGCTTCTTACCATTTAACAAGGGATTGAATCAAGGAGCAGGTAATCCGCCTAACCCCAAGGGATACAAAACAGCATATCTTGCTGAAGAAATTTTACAAAAGGATAGTTTATTAGAAATAATTGCCCGGTTCTTACATTTACAAGTGGAAGAAAAAATGTTGGGTACACGTAAAATACGCAGAGAAAGTTTGATTTTTCCCAGATATCATCAGTTAGATTGTGTAAGAAGGATAATTACTGATGCCGGAAGTGAAGGAAGCGGGAAGAGTTACTTAATACAACATTCGGCAGGAAGCGGGAAAAGCAATACAATTGCCTGGCTGGCACACAGACTGGCGAGTCTGCATAATGAGCAGGATAAGAGAGTTTTTGATTCTGTTGTGGTAGTAACAGACAGACTGGTACTTGATCAACAGTTACAGGACACAATTTATCAGTTTGAGCACAAATATGGAGTTGTTTGTAAGATAAATGAAGACTCGACACAGTTGGCAGAATGTTTGAAAAACGGGACTCCGATAATAATAACAACTTTACAGAAATTTCCTTATGTCACAGAAAAAGTGGGAGCTTTACCCCAAAGAAAATATGCAGTAATAATAGATGAGGCACACAGTTCACAGAGCGGAGAAAGAGCGACTGAGTTGAAAGGAGTATTAGGAGAAAATACGAATAGAGAGGTTGAGGATTATGAAGACGTCATCAATCAGAATATGCAGAAGAGGGGACATCAGCCGAATATAAGTTTTTTTGCATTTACGGCAACACCTAAGTATAAGACACTGGAAGTTTTTGGAACAGCCCAAAAAGGAGAAACACCCGCAAGTTTTCACATTTACAGCATGAGACAGGCAATAGAAGAGGGCTTTATTCATGATGTATTAAAATACTACACAACTTACAAGACATATTTTGGCTTAATAAAATCAATTGAAGATGATCCGGAAGTAGATAAGCATAAAGCAGCCCGGGAATTGGCACGCTTCATGAGTATGCATCCTTATAATATATCACAAAAGACGGAAGTGATGATAGAGCATTTCCGCAGGCATACAAGGCATAAAATCGGCGGGAAAGCGAAGGCAATGGTGGTGACATCATCACGATTACATGCAGTCAGATACAAGCAATCCTTTGATGAATATCTACTGAGAAAAGGATATACAGATATAAGGACATTAGTTGCTTTTTCAGGAGAAGTAATTGATCCAGATGCTCCAGATTGTACCTATACAGAGCAGGGGATGAATCAGGGAGTCAGAGAAAAGGAATTGCCGGAACGCTTTGGGTCGGATGAATATCAAATTCTGATAGTAGCTGAGAAATATCAAACCGGATTTGATCAGCCCTTGTTACACACAATGTATGTGGATAAGCGGTTGGATGGAATACAAGCCGTACAAACATTATCCAGATTGAATCGCATACATTCAGGAAAAGAAGATACATTTGTTTTAGATTTTTATAATGAGAGTGATGGCATTGCAGAGGCATTCCAGCCATACTTTGAAACGACAAAGGTTGGCGAGAGAGTAGATGTTCACCAACTTTATGAAATAAAAATAAAGCTGGAAGCAGCACATGTTTTCTTTACAGAAGAAGTAGAAGAATTTGCACGGACATATTATAAACCTGTTAAGTATCACAACCCACAGGATCATGTTAAGTTAAACCGTTGTCTTGATCCGGCAGTGGAAAGGTATTTGGGGTTGAGCGTGGAAGAACAGGATGAGTTTAAACGAAGTTTGACAGCATTTAGAAATCTTTACTCATTCATTTCGCAGATAATACCATTTCAGGATTCTGATTTGGAGAAATTATATACTTATGTTCGCTTTCTAATAGCTAAACTACCTAAAGGTGCAAAAGGGATTGTATATCATTTCGATGATGAAGTCGCTTTGAAATACTATAGATTGCAAAAGATAATGGAGGGATCTATAACACTTGAAACGGGAATTGGAGGAGAGGTTTCGGGGCCTTTGGAAGTAGGAACAGGTAAAGTCAAGGGCGAGTTAGTTGAATTATCAGAATTGATTAATATTTTGAATGAGAGATTTGGTACTAATTTTACGACAGCAGATCAATTGTTTTTTGATTCTTTGAAGGAAGATGCTTTGGCTAATGACAAACTGCGTCAGGCAGCAGTTGTGAACACACTGGAGAATTTTGGAATAGTATTTCAAAAGCAATTGGAAGATATATTAATTAACCGGTTAGATCAGAATCAGACGATAGCACAGAAATTCTTTAATGAAGATGATTTTAAAAGAATAATAAGTCATACCTTGATGAAACAGGTGTATAAAGCAATCAATGAGGAGAAAGTCTGAACCAGCAAAGAGATGTTGATAGTTGATAGTTGAGAGTTGGGGGGAGGTGCCATGAAGAATCCAGAATATTTAGAGAATGTGCGAAGTTTAAGAGAGAATTTAGAAAGATTAGATAAAGAAGCAATAAATGAATTAATCTTGCAGGGGACTAGTATAGATTTATGTGAATTTGATAGTCTGGATAAAGCAGAGCAAATTGAAAAGCTGGTATTGTATGTTTCAGATATTAAGACAGTGAAAAGGATACTTCTTTATTTACCTGAGAGTAGTATCTGTCTGATCAAAGAAGTGCTTTCCAATGCTGTGTATGATCCGAATATTTGTTCTGATGGAATTAATAATTTAACTCAGTATTTCTTAGGTGTTCAGATAAGTAATAAGGATAAATGGAGAAAAGTGCGAGAAGGAACGGCATACGTTGAGGTTATGTATCTATATGATGAAGTAAGACCGATACTTGAAGAAGTTGATTGGGAGGCTTTAGATCAGGAAAGAAGACAGATACAGCCTTTAATTGAGGTTATTCCAGCGATTCCCAAGTTTTATGGTTTGTTGGAAATGGAAAACATGATTATGATTTACCGGGCACAAAACGAGACATTGCTGACAGATGAGCAGATAACTGAGTATGTAACAGAATATTATAATGAGTATTATCCAAGCTTTTACAGTGACTACATGGTGAGTGATGGCTTGATAATTGATAGATATATTTGCAGGTTTGAAGGTTATCTGGAATTTTTGCAAAGGAATATTCAGGGAAAGCCAATGTATATACCAACGAAAGAAAATTTTACTAAAATATTGAATGATGAGTATTTTGAAGACATGCCTTTATTTATTCCTTTAGACAATTTTTTGTCCAGAAATTATGCCCATGAAAATGATATTTTACTACTGTTTTATGAGCCCTTTTTGGAAGAGGTAGAACTTTTTATGTATGACATCCTTGAACATTTCAATAAAGGAGGAGACTTGCAGGGAGCTCTACAGCTTATAAAGAAACAGGAATTGATGCCCAAAAAGCCTGAAGCAAGAAGAAAACTGAGTTTTTTATTGTTCAAGTTTTATTATACCACCAGATTTTGGTTTCATAGAGGGCATAGTCCCAGAGAGATGCAGAAAATAGAGGGAGTGACTCATAGATATTTAGTGAAAAACAGGAAATATCAATAGAGAGAAGAGCTGTTTAAATTATAGGGAAATTGATAGTTGATTTGTGAGAAAAAGCTTTTTGGGAATGGACTATATGGACTAAATGGACTGTATGGACAAAAGGGACTTTGGAAATAGGTGCGGTGGGCCAGTAGAAAAGGACTGAGCATTAAGGATTGAGAAAAAGGACGCTTAATAGAACGCAGACTTACACGGACTGACACAGACTAACACGGACAAGAGAGGATATCTGAAGCTATAGTATGGTGGAATTGAAAAAGAGAAAAGATATATAAGCCACCGAAGTCCACCGAAAAGACCGCAAAAAGTGGAGTGTGAATTGAGAAAAGGTTTATTGGTAAGTTGGACATAAAGATGCTTAAGGGAAATTGGGTCAGCATTTTTGATAAAGATATTCAAATTTATCAGGTAGAGCAGATATTTTAACATTGGTGCGAGGGCAGATTCGGAGCGGGAGAAATATTTTTTGTAGAAATAGGTTGACAAATAATTAATAAGCGAGTATAGTGGTTTCATCATAAATAGTAGTTGGTAATATGGAGAGTAATTTTATAATTGCTTTGGATGGTCCGGCATCCTCAGGAAAGAGTACGACAGCCCGCTTATTGGCGCAGCGGTTAAAATACATATATATTGATACCGGAGCCATGTATAGAGCATGTGCCTTGTTTTCAATAGAGAAGAAGATTGATCTGGACGATTTCAATGCGTTGGAATGGTTATTGGACAATGTCAAAGTCAGGATAGAGTATAATGAAGTTGGTAACCGGGTTATTTTGAATGATGAAGATGTAACGGAGCGGATCCGGGAAGCGGATGTGACCGAGATGTCTTCGAAGATAGCCACATTAAAGTTAGTACGCAAGAAGATGGTAGATTTGCAGAGGAGAATGGGTCGTGACGGCGGGGTCATCATGGATGGTCGTGACATTGGGACTGTAGTATTTCCGGGAGCAGATTTCAAGTTCTTTATTATAGCAGATTTGAAAACCAGAGCTCAGAGACGTTGGATGGAGTTCAAGGAAAAGGGGATCGAGAAGTCTTTGGAAGAGATTGAGAAAGACTTACGCTGGAGAGACCGTAATGATACAAACCGTGAGGTTGGACCGTTACGTAAGGCGGAGGATGCGATCGAACTTGATACGACCAGTTTAACTATCGAAGAGCAGGTTAATATATTATACAATCTGATAGCCCGTCCTTATGAGAACGACCTATAGGCTCATAACGTTCGCTATCCGGCAGTTATTCAGGATAGCCGGACACTATAAGATTGTACATCCGGAGCGGATGCAGAGTATCCGGGGCAGTTTATTAGCCTCGAATCACTTATCGAATCTTGATCCGCCGATACTGGGTTCTTTGATACCCTTTGAGATCTTTTATCTAGGCAAAGCAGAATTGTTTAAAAACAAGATTTTTGGTGCCATCTTACGGCACATTAATGTAATTTCTGTGAAGCGTGGTGTATTGGATATGAAGGCGATCAAGCAGGTTCAGGGAGCATTAACGGATGGATATTCTGTATTGGTATTTCCTGAGGGCACACGTCGGGGCAAAGTGATCAAGCCCGGGGTGGGTTTATTTGCGATGAGTGTAAAGAAGCCCATAGTTCCCATATATTTGGAGAACACGGACGAAGTGGGTGCCTGTATGTTATTTAAAAAGAGAATGAAGATGGTGATAGGTGAACCGATCCCGGTGGAGTATTTTTCGGACTGGGAGGAGAACAAGGCGAGTTATCAGAAACTTGCAGATTATATTTTTGAAAAGATTCAAGAGTTGAAGCATGAGTGTTAGGATAGCCCGGAATTCGGGGTTTTGTTTTGGAGTGAAGAGAGCCATACGATTGGCTATGGAGACTTCGAGAGAGCATGAGAGCATAGTAACATTGGGTCCGATCATCCATAATCCGCAGATGGTTGACAAGCTGAAGGCAGAGGGGATAGAGTCTGTGGATCATCCTGACGAGATCAGGGGCAGGACCACGATAATCCGTTCGCATGGTTTACCTAAAGATGAATTGAGTGTATTAGAGAAGCTTAAGGTTAAGATTATTGATGCCACATGTCCTTATGTTTCGAAGACCCAGCAGTACGGTTTTCAGTTGAGTCGGGAGAATTACACGGTAATAATACTGGGTAATGCGGATCATCCCGAGGTGATAGCTTTGAAGTCTTTTATAGATGGTGAAGTGATCATAGTGAAGAATGCCGGGGAGTTGGAGCAGCGACAGTACTCGAAGATAGGAGTGATCTGCCAGACAACGCAGAACATTGAGAATCTGAGAGAGTTGGTTGTGAAGTTATTGGACTTGAGTAATGAGGTAAGGGTAATCAACACGATCTGCAATGCGACGAGCATACGGCAGGAATCGACTTTAGAGCTTGCCAGAAAGAGTGATGTGATGATAGTTATAGGAGGCCGGAACAGTTCGAACACTAAGATGTTGGCAGAGATCAGCCAGCAATATGTGGAGACCTGGCCCATAGAGACAGCTGAGGAGTTAAGTCCTGAGTGGTTTGAGGGCAAGACGGATATAGGTATAACAGCAGGAGCATCGACTCCGGATTGGATAATTTTAGATGTCTATAATAAAATAAATAAAGTAATTGGGGATTCTGAGGCGGACATCACGCGGATCGAGGATATTCCTGGTTATAAGGAGGAAGGTAATGTCTTTTAACAATGAATTGGACAACAACATCAATCAGGAAAATTTGGTGAAACCACCAGTTGCTGAGAAAGTCGGTAAATCTGAAGACGATATGATCGCCATGTATGAGCAGTCTTTCAGCAATATTGAGCCAAACCAGATTGTAGAGGGAACAATTGTCAGTGTTAATGATAAGGAAGTCATGGTAGATATTGGATATAAATCTGAAGGATCTATACCCATCCATGAATTTTCTTCACTCACCATGCCCAAGAAAGGCGATAAACTGAGTGTCTGGATCAATGCAGTCGAGGACGATGAAGGCAAGTTGAAGCTTTCTAAGAAGAGAGCTGATTTCGTTATTAACATTGAAAAGATGAAAGTCATATTTCAGAATAATGAAACAGTACAGGGAGTGCTGAGACGGCGCGTCAAAGGAGGCATGATAGTAGATGTTCTTGGTTTAGAAGCTTTTTTACCCGGATCACAAATTTCTTTAAAACCGATACCCAACCTGGATCAGTTTATTGGTAAAGAATCACAGTTCAAGATCATTAAATTGGATGAAGAGAGAAGAAACATCATAGTTTCACGCAAGAAAGTGTTGGAAGAGGAAAATGAGAGCAAGAAAGTTCGTTTGAAAGAGAAGATTCAGATTGGAGCTGAGCTTGACGGAGAAGTAAAGAATATTACAGATTACGGTGCATTCATTGATTTAGGCGGCATGGACGGCTTGCTCCATATAACCGATATGTCCTGGGGTCACATTAATCATCCCTCAGAACTTTTGAACATCGGCACAAAGATCAAGGTAAAAGTAATTGGCTATGATGATGCCAATCAGAGAGTATCTTTGGGTCTGAAACAACTTGTTCCTCATCCATGGGAGAACATAGAAGCCAAGTATCTGGAAGGCACAAAAGTAAGCGGTAAGGTAGTGAATCTTGTTAATTACGGTGCATTTATAGAGCTTGAGCCGGGAGTAGAAGGTTTGATCCATGTCTCAGAAATGAGTTGGACCAAGAAGATCAATCATCCTAAGCAATTAGTGAAGATTGGAGATTCTGTAAATGCCATCGTTTTATCAGTATCCAAAGAAGATCAGAGAATTTCTTTGGGAATGAAGCAGATGGAACCTAATCCCTGGTTAACAATTGATGACAGATATCCACTCGGTTCTACCATAACCCGCAAGATCAAGAGTTTAACTCAGTTCGGTATCTTTGTGGAAGTTGAGCCAGAGATAGACGGATTAGTACATATTTCTGATATATCCTGGACCAAGAGAGTATATCATCCGAAAGAAATGTTCCGCAAGGGACAGGAAATTACGGCTGTTGTATTATCAGTAGATACAGCGATGAAGAAAATTGCTCTTGGAATCAAGCAAATGCATAATGATCCATGGGAAAATTTAGCAGAGATTTTACCGGTCAATTCCGAGATTAACGGAATCATTAGCAAGATAATCCCCAAGGGAGTATTGGTTGATGTAGAAGTTAACGGTGGATTTGTAGAAGGTTTTGTTCCTATTACTCATTTAGCGATCACCAAACTGGAAAAACCGGAATGGGCATTTGATATGAATGAAGAAATTCCTCTCAAGGTCATTGAACTTGATATGGAAAACAGAAGACTTATACTCAGTGTAAAAGCGTTCTTCTTTGCCAGAGAGAAGGAAGTATTCAGTGATTTCCTGAAACTTCATGAGCAAAGAATTAAAGAAAGAGCACCACACGGTGTCAGCAAAATGGAAGAGAGTAATTACGATGCACATGATGAAGAATATCCGACTCATGATGAAGTATATGCAGCACATGCAGAAGTAATGGAAACTCCGGAAGAAGTTTGCGAAGCTCCTGTGGAAGCTATCGAACCTACAGAAGAAGTAGAAGTTCAGGAAGAAAAGACTGAAGAATAAAAACATAGAGGGCGAACATAGTTCGCCCTTTTTCGTTTTGAATAAGGACGGACGCTTAATAGAACGCGGATTGACGCAGAAACCGAGGTTAATCGCAGATTTGAAAATTATTGTTTCGAAGCAAAAGAAGTATATTTTTTTCTAATAATAACATGATTAAAGAATTAGTGAAGTTGCCATTTCCCGGAGAAGAGATCTATCAATTCAAAGGTGGTAATTGCATAACTTCAGACACAGCATTTTTAAGCGATACAATCAAAGCATATATAAATAATCAGCACAAGCATATTCTGGAACTTGGATCTGCAAACGGGATAATTCTGTTTATGCTGCATTACTGGTTTCCGGAAAAGAACTATCTTGGTCTGGAAATCCAGGAAGAATTATCTGCTTTGGCTGAAGAGAATAAGCAATTATTAGCACAAAGAAAGAGTATTGAGCATATTGATTTTAAATGTTTTGATCTGAGACATGCAGCGGAATATTTTTCTGCCTGCAGTTTTGATTTAATTTTTTCCAACCCTCCTTTTTATCCTGTGGATAAAGGTTTGATCAGTCCTAACAAACAAAAGGCAATATCCCGGCATGAGCTAACTTGCACGATGTATGATATACTGAGCGTGATAAGTTTTCTTTTGTCAGAAACAGGTATAGCACTGGTGATGTATCCTGGTTTTCGTGCTGAAGAAATGGTGCAAAGAGCAGAAGAATTCAAATTAAAGATAGTCGAGAAAATATCAATTGACAAAAACACTTGCAATAGTGACTTTCCCAAGAATAGAATAATATATATATTGAAAAAATCTGAAGAAAAGTTGGAGTGAAATGAGAAAGAGTATAATTGTTCAGTTTCTGATTGCCTTAATCCTTTTGGCAGCATGGAGTTTTGGGATAGTTGTCTCACAACAGTATATGAATACGATATATGGTAATTTGTATAAATATCCGATATTGGTATATTCCTATGATTTTGACAGGCTGAACAGATTGAAAGTGGATTTGGACAAGGTTACTTTTATAACAGAGATAACCTTGGAGAAGTCGGCAGATTTATCAGCTGCTTTGCAGAAGAAATATCAGTTGGATAATGCTCAGGAGATATTGCAGAACAGTCCCTTACCCAATTTACTGGTGATACGTTATGAGGGATCGAATCGTCAGCAATTGCAGGGGATAATTTTTCAGATTAACAGTTATGACAAGACAATGCTTTTAGAATATCGGGAGAGTGCCTGGGATGAGATTTTTAACAATGCTTATGATTTTAAGCAGAAAGCAGATTTATTTTTATGGTTATGGGTTGCATTTTCTCTCTTTTTTCTAATCATATCACGCATAAAATATGAGAATATAAATTATCCCAAGTTTGCTGATCCTTCAAACAGAACCCGTAGTTATATACTCCGATATGGAGTAAACACATTAATGCTGAATGTCATACCCTTTATTTTTGTATATTTGGGTTACAATTTATATTTATCTATTACAAATTTAAGATTTCTTATACCTGAGAATGAGATCACAAAGCAGATTATTGTATATTTGATAGCTGTGATTCTTCCCTTTTTTATCGTTAAATTGAGACATGATTAAAAGACATATTCCCAACATCTTAACTGTTATCCGGGTGATATTGGTTCCGGTTTATCTATATGTATTTTATAATTTACCGCAACCGTATGGTGTATTCTGGGGTTTGATCATCTTTATTGTAGCGAGTATAACAGATTATTATGATGGGATGTTGGCCAGAAAATTTAAAGTGATCAGCAATTTCGGGAAGATCATGGATCCTTTAGCAGACAAGATCCTGGTTATAGTTGCTCTATTTACGCTAACAATAAATCCTGTGTTGTATCTGCATTGGATAGTAATTGCGATAGTATCATTTCGGGAATTAGCAGTTACCATATTACGTGATATTTATGCACGTAAGGGCATTTACATTGCAGCCAATAATTGGGGGAAAATAAAAACAGTACTCCAGATGACCGGAATAATTGCAGCCTTATTGTACTATGTTTTGAGTAACAGTTTTCTGCTTTTTAAGCCGTATAATTATTCCATTGTATTGGGAATACAGATATTTTTTGGAGTTGTAACCTTTGTGACAATTATGTCCGGGCTGAATTATTTTATCATAAAACGAAATAAATGAGGAAAAGATGAAGAGAATTTTTATGCTGTTGCTGGTATTAGCAATGTTTACGGCGTGCGAAAGAATGGAGAAAGGCAATCATTATAAACCGCAGAATGCCTCAGTGATTGATAATAGGAAACCCTCTTCCTGGGGTCATTTACAGACAATTTATGTTTTTGCCGATGATCATGTTTGGAAGTATGCAGAAGGTCATTTAAGACAAACCTTAGAAAGGGAGTTTTTCACAACTCAGAATGAGAAGTTGTTTGAAATAGAAAGAGTTCCGTTATCAGCTTATGATTCCCATTCCAGATTCAACAATATTCTGATTCTGGGTAATTTACAGTCAGTTGATTCAGTTTCAATGTTTGTGAAAAAGCTTGCAACACCTGAAATGGTAGATCTTACAAAAAAGAAGCTGGGGTCAATTTTTGTGAATAATAATCTGTGGTCAAGTGATCAGGTGACGGTATTCTTAATGGGTACCACAGAAGAGAACTTGTTAAAATTGAATATTCTGCAAGCCAATATGGTATTCAAAGTATTCAAAGAAAAGTTAGCCAATCGGTTGGAAAGACAGATATATCAGCCTCAGGTTTGGGAGGAAAAGATCTTTAAATCTCTGCCTTATACAATCCAGGTTACGAAGAATTATCAATTGTATAAAAGTGATTCAGCCAATAATTTTGTGTGTTTTTTATACAGATCAATGCAAAAATCAGGAGACAAGCCGGATAAGTACATTTCAGTATATACTGAGAAAATGGAATCAGATAAGATTAGTAAAGAATGGCTTTATGAAACGAGAAAAAGGTTAGCCTGGAAATATTACGATCAGGATGAAGTAATCAAAGCAGATGCTCAATATGCAAAACAGAATATCTGTGAGCATGCGGGAATGAAAATGAATGGCAGATGGCAGAATCAGAAGTATTCTGTGGGTGGTACATTCCAGACCTTTGCTTTTTGGGATGAAGCCACAAAAACAGCTTATTTGATCGATAACAGTATCTATTTTCCAGCAGGCTTTAAATTGGTATATTTGCTGGAATTGGAAATAATGTCTAATACATTGAAAATCAAGAAGTAATACAATCATTATGTTTTGAGGAGTAAAAAGATGAAAAGATCCACAACCTTAGCTCTAATTATCCTGGTTCTGGTAGTAAATATTTTTATAAGTTATTTGTTTGCAACGGGAAAAGAGAACAGTAATTTCATGAAACGTGTCAATTTAAACGATAATGTAACCTTAAACCGTCAGACTTCTATAACACAGGCTGTGCAAATGATTGAACCGGCCGTGGTAAGTGTGAATGTGCTTAAGACAGAAATAGTAAGATCAAATCCTTTTTATGATGATCCTTTTTTTGGTGGTTTTTTTGGTGGTGCACCGATGAAGAGAGAGGTTCAGAGTTTAGGCTCAGGGGTAATATATTCAGAAGATGGCTATATTATCACCAATGCACATGTTGTTGAGGGTGCGACAAAGATAAAAGTTATTCTTACGGATGGCAGAGAATTGGATGCTAAGTTATTAGGCATAGATAATCTGCAAGACATAGCAGTGATAAAAGTAGATGATAAAAAATTGCCAATTGCTAAGATAGGTGTTTCTTCAGATCTGATAATAGGTGAATGGGTAATTGCTGTCGGAAATCCGTATGCTTTTTTGATCAAAGATAGTAAGCCCAGTGTTTCAGTTGGTGTAATTTCTGCCGTAGATAGGAATTTTACGCAGAAGCAGGATGGCAAGTTATATAAGAAGATGATTCAGACAGATGCAGCGATAAATCCCGGGAACAGTGGAGGACCATTAGTGAATATCAATGGTGAAGTGATAGGGATCAATTCTTTTATATTTTCAGAAAATGGGGGAAGCGTGGGCATTGGTTTCGCCATTCCTATTGATAAAGCCAAGAAAATTGCCCAGGATATCATCAAATATGGTAAAGTCAGGCAGGCATTCTTTGGATTTATGGTTCAGGATTTGAATCAAATGATAGCTAATTATCTGAATATCAACACCAAAGAGGGAGTAATCGTCACAGTGGTTAATGAGAACAGCGGAGCTGAAAAAGCCGGATTAAAGAGAAGTGATGTTATCTTAAAAATCAACAACAATCCCATTAAGAATGCTCAGGATGCGGAAATGGCCGTAGGTGATGTCGCACCAGGGGATGAAGTAAAAGTACAAGTGAAACGGGGTGACAAAGAAGTTGAGATTGTCTTTGTAGCTGAGGAATATAAGAAATGAAGTTATTGAAAAAGAGGATACTGGATTCTGCCATTGTTTTGAATGAAAATGTACTGAAAGTGGACAATTTCCTCAATCATCTGATAGATATTGAGTTAGCCAATGAAATCGGCAAAGAGTTTGCTGAAAGATTTAAAAATAAAAAGATAACTAAAATCTTAACTATTGAGGCTTCGGGAATAGGTATATCATGTGTTACTGCACAATATTTCGGGGTACCTGTACTCTTTGCTAAAAAGCAAGACAGTATCAATATGGAAACAGATAAATTCGTATCTCAGGTACATTCTTTTACCAAGAACAGAGATTATCATATTTTTGTATCCAAAAAGTATCTTTTACCTGAAGATCATGTCCTAATTATAGATGATTTTCTGGCTAATGGATCAGCCTGCAAAGGTTTGATAGATATAGTCAGACAAAGTAAGGCCACACTTGAGGGAATTGGAATTGTTATTGAGAAAGAGTTCCAGCATGGCAGGTCTCAAATTCAGGATAAAGAAGTGCAAATTGAATCGCTGGCTATAATTAGTTCATTAAAAAATAATCAGGTGGAATTCAAATGATTTTTGATTTGATAGACAATGCTACACAGTATTTTCCTGGCAGTACGGCTTGGGAGAGAGTGTTTAAATTTTATTGGGAATATATTGAAAAGGGATTTCTCCTTGGGATTACTGAGATTGAAGGTCGAAACTTGTATGCCTCGGTATCAGAGTATGAGACGAAGTCTGCTGACAGTGCTTTATTTGAGACTCATCAGGAATATATTGATGTTCAGATAATCCTTTCCGGGGCAGAAATTATCAGATATTGTCCCAGACCCGATGTATTAGAAGACAGAGCCACAGAATATGATACAGAAAAAGATGTGGAATTCTTTAGACAGACATCAGACAGGGCTGTTGATCTGGTCATGAAACCTGGAAGCTTTGCTGTATTCTTTCCAGAAGATGCTCATCTGCCACAGTTATCCTATGGCAAGGAAGCCTGTCAGGTGAAGAAAGTAGTGTTTAAACTAAGTATTAGCAGTCTAATTTGAGAAATAACTTGACGGATCGTATTATGATTTATATATTATGTTAAGTGATATATAAGAAATAAAAAGCTTTTTGCTTTAGTATTTGCCAGACAGAAAATTGGTGGCATGCTCAAGTGAAAGAAATATTTTCTTAAGGATATGGAATGAGTAAATATAAAGAGATTGAACTAAATAATTTGAAAAAATATTCTGTTGCAGACCGCAAGAGTAAAGTGGATTTGAAAGAATTTTCACATGTCGCTGATCTTGATTTGTCTTCTTTCTGGAATTGTATTCCAGATATTTTGAAAGGCAAAGATATGAAGGAATTGATTGAACAGACATTTCAGGCTTATAAAAACGGACGAAGTATCATCATTGGTTTAGGCGGGCATGTGATCAAATGCGGTTTAACACCTTTACTGATTGAGATGATGCGGTTGGGAGCAGTGCAGAGTTTTGTCTCAAACGGCTCGGTTACGATCCATGATTTTGAGATAGCCAAGTTCGGGCAGACTTCCGAGGATGTAGCCGTAGCTCTTGAGGATGGTTCTTTCGGAATGGCGAGGGAAACCTGTGACGGGATCAATATGATTATCAGAGAAGGTTCAAAGACAGGATTGGGCTACGGTGAGAGTATCGGAAAACACCTTAGTGAGACCGCCGAAAACAAGGGTATCTCGCTCTTGGCTAATGCTTATGATTACAATATACCTTTTTCTGTAAGTGTAGCAATAGGCACTGATATTGTCCACCAACACGAAACTGCTGACGGGATGAGTATTGGCGACTGCTCTATGCGGGATTTTCGCATTCTTTGTGAGCAATTGAAGAATTTAAATGATGGTGGTGTATTTCTCAACTTTGGTTCTGCTGTTGTCATTCCCGAAGTATTTCTCAAGGCTTTGACAGTTGTCCGTAATCTGGGCAATGAGGTTAAGAACTTTTATACAGCCGTGTTTGATATGAATATGCATTACCGGCCTCAGACGAATATAGTTTATCGGCCCACTTTATCGGGTGGAAAAGGTTATTACTTTGTTGGTCATCATGAAATCATGATCCCTCTTTTTCTGCTTAGTCTAAGAGAAAGGATATTGCAAGATGCGTAAAATATTGTATATTTTACTGATAATATTGACTGCTCAGTCCATATATGGTTTTGAAACAGGGAAAAATCCAACGAAAGCAGCATTGATGGCTTTGGTAATACCGGGAACCGGGCAGTATTATAACGAGTCCTATATCAAGGCAGGTACTTTTTTGACACTGCAATGCTATTTTGTGGGAAATGCTCTGTATCATCATAAAAAGATGAATGATGCTTATGACAAAGTGCCAACTTATACTGGTACGGAAGATAATCCCTATATAAATGAGTATAATTCTTACTATAATAAGACCCAAAATGATTACTGGTGGATCGGAGCAACAGCATTGATTTCCTCCCTGGATGCTTATGTTGATGCACATTTATACAATTTCAAAGCGAAGAAAAAAGAGGTACATCTTAAATTCACGCAGTCTTCTGTTGGCTTAGAACTTAAATTCTAAGATTTTAAATGTTACGCAAAACAATACTTTTAATTGTCATATCTATCCAAATATCTTTATATGCCATAAATGTTATAATCAATGAAGTGATGTATGATCCTGTTGGCACGGATGATTTTCATGAATGGATCGAGCTTTATAATCCCAGAGATATAGCAGTTAACCTGGAAGGGTGGGTCTTACTGTCTGGAGGAGAGGCTTTTGATACCACTTTTGTTTTTCCCCGCAAGATGATTCAGGCACATGGTTTTTTGCTAATTGGAGAGGAGGATGTGGAAAATGCAGATATTATTGCTTTATTGGATTTACAGAATGGAGGTGCAGAATCAGACGGGATAAGGTTGATATCAGCAAATGGATATTATACAGATACTGTTTTATACGATTCACCTAACAGTAACGGACTTGGGGATGACGAATCAAATCCTGGATGGGAGTTACTCCAGGATGTGGTGAGTGGACATAGTCTGGCACGCAAATCTGACGGAGTTGATACAAATTTAGCATCAGACTGGTTTGATTGTTCTATCCCTTCACCGGGGAAAACTAATGTTTTGTCGATAGATTTAGCGATTGAGAAAAGTTTTGTTAAGAAAAATTCACCTTCTCCACAGTTATTCACACTTATTAGCAACTTATCCACAAATTTGGTGGATAACTCTCCAATCTCTGTGGACATATATGTGGATAACTCTCTTTTCATACACATCACTGTATCACAGCTTATGCCTCTAGAAGTTTTGACAACAGTAACAGATTTGCCGAATTTAACTGAAGGATGCCGGAGAATAAGAGTTATATTAAATTATTCTCAGGATTCTAATCCTGGCAATAACAGTTATGAATTTCAATATTGGCAAGGCAGGTCGCCCTTGATCATTAATGAGATAATGTATGCCCCTGCCTCAGATAATCAGGAATGGTTGGAAGTTTATAACCGGAGTGATTCTACCTTTTCTGCTGATTCTTTATTTATTGAGGATACTGGCGGAGGAAGAATAGAATTTTCGGGAATGATTCATCCTTTTGAATACAAAATTATTTGTAGTAATCCTGAGCAAATGAAACAGAAATATATCTGGCTGACAGATGGGCAAATACTCCCGGCATCTTCCTGGACATATTTAAACAACACAGATGAGACTCTCAAACTGGAAATTGGAACTCAGCTTCTAGATTCAGTTTATTATAACGGTAGTGGAACGCAAAATAATCATTCATTGGAAAGGAACAATCCATACTCCGAAGAGGGTCTTAACTGGAGTATATGCAATAGTGAGTTTACTGCAACGCCGGGACAGGTTAACAGTAATATAATCATGCAAAATGATTTAGAAATATCTTTCATTTCTTTTGAAGTATCTGGTAATCAATTAATTCATAAGGTTTTTATCAAGAATACAGGATTGAATAATATCCGCTCCTTTTTACTAAGACTTTATCAGGAAGAAGAGAATTTAGTATTGCTGGATTCAGTTGATATCATTATCGCTGACAGTATAAGCTATGTTTTTCAAACAGATTTACCTGAGGATACTTACTGTACATTTAAGTATGTAGCAGATAGTGCTGAGGACGAAAATCAGAGCAATAATTTCTGCATCAGCAAATATCTGAGCAAAACTCTTCCCTGTGTGATCAATGAAATCATGTACAATCCTTTGGTAGATGAGCCGGAATGGTTGGAAATTAGGGTTAATAATCCAGGCCTGATGATAGATGATTTTTACCTTGTATCTGGTGAAGAAACAATAGTTGTAAAAAGAACAAATAAGCAATTCATTGTTTTGACTAGTACAGTAGAAGATTCAACATTTCTGGCAGCATTGATCGATCATAATCTTGCAGACCTACAAAGAGGTTTACCTGCATTACTGAATACAGGTGAAAATCTTTGTTTTCAGGACAAGTGGGGTAATTGTTGGGACTCATTCTTCTATCAGCCATCCTGGAGTAAAGAAAAAGGTGTGTCGATTGAACGAGTGAATCATAATATACTGCCTTCAGATACAAACTGGGGCTTTTGTCTGAATGAAAAAGGGAATACGATAGGGACAGAAAATAGTATTCTAATTCAAACAATTGTATCAAATGTAGGATTAACAGTCAATCCTGATCCTTTTTCACCATACAGAAATGAGAGGACAATGCTTACGATCAGGATACCGGAAAAGATCTCGAAAGTAAATTGCCGGATATTTGATTTGAAGGGAAGAATTGTAAAAAAGATCTCAGATCAGAAGTTACAACCGGCAGAGTTTAGTATTATCTGGGATGGAAAAGATGATAAAGGACAGAATCTTTTACCCGGAATTTACATAATTCAAATGGAAGCCTGTGGCAATACTACAGGCAGACTGTATCGAAAGCAGAAAACCGTAGTAATCGGGAAGTAGGGGGGGACGTTTAATAGAACGCGGATCTTCACGGAATTCGCAGAAAAAACGCAGATAAATGTTTTTTATGATGTTTGTTAAGATAGTAAAATGTAAAAGAAGATGGAGGAAATATGATTGAGTTTTTGCATAAAGAAATCACGGAACAGATTATAGAAAGTTATTACAAAGTGTATAATCAGTTGGGGTATGGTTTTTTGGAAAAAGTGTATGAAAATGCTCTTTGTAATACTTTGAAGCAAAAAGGATTAGTCTGCGAAAAACAAAAGCCCATATCTGTTTATTTTGAAAATGAAATTGTGGGTGAGTATTTTGCTGATTTAGTAGTAGAAAACAAAGTAATTGTTGAGATTAAATCAGTGGAAAATCTTTGTAAGGACCATGAAAATCAGTTAATTCATTATCTTAAAGCTACTAAAATAGAGGTGGGATTGTTAATTAATTTTGGCAGAAATGCAAAATTCATCAGAAGAGTGTTCTCGAATTGAAAATGTCGGAAAACTGATAGAAATAGGACGTTTAATAGAACGCGGATCTTCACAGAATTCGCAGAAAAAACGCAGATGGATAGTTTTATTATACTTTTCCATGTTTTGATGCTTAATAATTTCTTGAAATTAGGCAATTAGGAACTGATTGGCTGTTAAAATTTATGAAACTGTTCTTTATGTCGCATTTATTTAATACAGATAACTGCGAAAATCAGCGAATACTGTGAAAATCCGCGTTCTATTAATCGTGTATCTTCTTTGGGGGATAGATCAAGAATTGTATTGACTTTATTTTCAATTGTAATATTATAAGTATGTATAAAAAATTATAGCATATGGAGGTAAGATGTACGGGAAAAGCATCTCTTATTCTTTGATCGGGATCAATGCAGAGCAGATAGAAGTTGAATCAGATATAAAGCCCGGACTTTTCAAGTTCTCCATTGTAGGCTTACCTTCTGATTCTGTTAAAGAAAGTCGGGATCGGGTATCAGCAGCTATAAAAAATAGCGGATATAAGTTCCATACAAACAATTATACTGTAAATTTAGCTCCTGCTGATGTTCGCAAGGAAGGTGTGGCTCTTGATTTACCTATTGCCATGGCTATATTGAATGCTTCCAGACAAATTTCCGGGAAGAATTTGGATAGATATGCTCTAATTGGAGAGTTGTCTTTGGATGGGGATTTACGTCCTGTTAAAGGAATACTACCAGTAGCTTTGGCAGTTAAGAGAGATAAACTGGAGGGATTGATCGTCCCCGAAGATAATGCCAGAGAAGCAGCAGTCGTAGAAGGTTTGAAAGTATATGGAGTAGCAAATTTGCGGGATGTGATTTCATTTTTGGAAGAAAAGCTTACAATTCATGCCTGTGAGGTTGATAGAACCACAATGTTTTCGGGTTATGATGAAAACCAGGTAGATATGTTTGATGTTAAGAGTCAGATGCAGGCGAAGAGAGCCTTAGAAATTGCTGCCGCAGGGGGACATAATTTGCTGATGCTGGGTCCTCCAGGATCTGGTAAGACTATGCTGGCCCGCAGAGTGCCGACAATTTTGCCGGAACTGACATTGGAAGAAGCTTTGGAGACGACCAAAATTCATTCAGTTGCAGGAATGATAGCTGGGAAGAGAAACAGTATTGTCTCTTCGAGGCCTTTTCGTTCACCGCATCATACTATAAGTGATGTGGCTTTAATAGGTGGAGGAGCTTATCCCAAACCGGGGGAAGTTTCTCTTTCACATAATGGTGTTCTTTTTTTAGATGAGTTACCGGAGTTTAAGAAGTCTGTACTAGAAGTACTGAGACAACCATTGGAAGATGGAGTTGTGACAATTTCCAGAGCATCACAAAGTCTCATTTTTCCGGCTAAGTTTATGCTGATAGCTTCCATGAATCCGTGTCCTTGCGGATATTACGGGAGTGAAATCCAGGGGCATACTTGTCAATGTTCTGAAACCCAAATACATAAATATCGTTCCAAAATCTCCGGACCTTTGCTGGACAGGATTGATTTGCATTTGGAAGTTCCGGCAGTTAAATTCAATGAATTCTCACAGCAACCGAATGGAGAAAAATCTGTTGAGATCAGAGTCAGAATCAATAAAGCCAGAAGAATTCAATTGGAAAGATATAAAAAGGACAGCATATATTGTAATTCTCAAATGAACCCTAAGCAGATCAGAACCTACTGTAAATTGAAGCCGGATTGTCAGGAGATAATGAAGTCTGCGATGCACAATATGGGTTTTTCAGCCAGAGCATATGACAGGATCCTGAAAGTGGCACGAACAATAGCAGATTTGGAGGGAGCACCGGATATTTTGATTCATCATATCAGCGAGGCTGTGCAGTACCGGACTTTGGACCGTAAGTACTGGGGGTAGTTCAGGTGTCAGGTACCAGGTGTCTGGTGTCAGTGGGGAAAGGAGAGGGACGTTTAATAGAACGTGGATTTACACGAAAAACGCAGAAAATCAAGAATTTGAAAGATTTTATAAAACGAAAAGGGCACAATTTCTTGTGCCCTTTCTGCATTATTGTTTTGTTATGAGTGACTTGGTCCCTCAATTTAAGTTCGTATCATTTGATTACAGTTTTGAGATTATCAACACCATAAATATGATATCTGAACCATAAGCTGGACGCTAGTCCTACTTCATTAAGATCATCTTCCGGGTGGAAGAGTATTTTCCTGATTTCATTTTGTAGAAGTAGATACCGCTGGAAACAGATTTACCAGAAGCATCTCTGCCGTTCCAAACAGCTTTATAATTTCCGGCAGGTTGTTTCTTGTTCACAAGATTGGTAACCTTTTGACCGGAAATATTATAGATATCGATCACTGTCAATCCGTCATCTTTCTGGGAATATTCAATTGAGGTGGAAGGATTGAAAGGATTAGGATAATTCAAACCTAATTTAGTATTAAGAACAGCAGGATTATGATCGTTGTTGCCGACAAAAGTAACCGGTGCTGTAGGTTGTGATTCACCGTTAGGTGCAGTATAAACTGCAGTCAAATAATAAGAATACTCTATATTAACAGCTACTGTTGCATCGGTATAGGTTAACTGAGCAGCAGGTACAGTTGTTAACAGGGCATTATTACGATAGATCTTGAAACTGGTCAGACTTCTGTTGGTTTCCTTCTTTTGAGTATTACCTCTGACTCCTTCAGGATTAGGAGCATTCCAGGTTAAAACGGCCTGATTATTCACATTTTGAACAGCCAAGTTGGTTGGAGGATTGAATACTGGAGGGATATTAACGAAGTCATCTGAGTTACGTGCAGTAAAGTAATTACCTTCAGCAGTGGAATTACAGATACCTGTAATGTGTTGCTGGTTGATAGGAATATCATTTCCGATATAATCAACACCCGGGAAGGAAGTACGGAAACTGCCGGCAGCAGAAGCATCATGAACAGCATATACTGTATTGTTGGCAAAAGTGTCCATCACATCAAAATTAACAGAATTGATCTTGATTAATTCAGCTTCGTATTGTTCGAAGTTATTATTCATTTCTGCCATAGTAATTACTTGAGGCGTAATCACATTACCTGTTGAAACTGGAGGTCCCGGATTCAAAACAGGTACAAATTGCAGCATATTGCCTGTTACGACGAGTTTTCCTCTGATGTTAGCGATTGCATCACCGAGGTTGTAGTTTGTTGTAATGATACCATTATTGTCATCAATCAGGATTGCAGCGGAAGCATCCTGGATGTATTTCTGGTTTCTGAAGGTTTGTTTGAAAGTTAGAACAGCATTACCTGTGAGGATATAATCCAAGTTTGGATTGATTTCCACTGCTCTTAAAGCTGCAATATTGTTCAGATATGCAGGAAGCATAATAGTTTCAGTATTTGAAGGTAAGGATTCACCATCAGGATTAGCATAGATTGCTGTAATAAAGTATTGGTAGTATCCGCCGTTTGTTGCTTCTGCATCATGGTAGGTTGTTACCGTGGAAGCCAGGGTAGTTACCAGAATATTGTTGCGATATACTTTATAACCACTCAAGCTTCTGCTGAGCATAGATTGTTTCTTCAGATTATTTCTGACCATACCTGCAGGAACGGGAGCTTGCCAAGCCAGATCAATAAAGTTATTGCCCGGAGTAGCAGTCAGGTTCTGAGGAGGATTGAAATTCGTGGTTGCAGGCTGGAAGTCTGCCAATGTTCTTGGGGTAAGATAGTTACCATCTGCACGTGAATTACAGATACCTATGATGTGTTGAGCATCTGTAGGAATAGGTGTATTGATATAATTCATATCATAGAAAGTAGTTCTAAGATAACCATTTCCAGAAGCGTCATGCATAGGGTATCTGATGCCATTAGCAAAGTTTCCGGTAGAGTCTATGGTTACATTGATGACTCTGACCAATTCAGATTCATAATCTTCGAAATTAGTATTTAAATCAGATATTGTAATGATTTGAGGATTGATCACATTACCTGTAGAGGTTGCAGTTCCTGGATCGGTAAGAGGAGTAAATTCGAGCATACCGCCGAATTCGACAAGCTTACCGCTTAACCCTGTAATACCATCACCGATATTGTAAGCTGAAGTAATTGCACCGGGAAGATCATCGATCATGATAGCTGCTGAAGCATCCTGGACAAATTTTTGGTGTCTGTAAGTTTGAGCGAAGGTGAGGATAACTTCGCTATTTAAGTTATAGACTGTATTTGTGCCGACAGGTTGAGTTCTGAGAGCTGCGATACTGTTCAGATAGACAGGCAGGGCAGCAACGACTGAGTTTGAAGGTGCAGATTCCCCATCGGGGTTAGTATAAACAGCAGTAACATAGTAAGTATATGTGTTACCATTAACAACAGTATTATCCTGATAGGTCAATTCGGCAATAGGAGTATCAAACAAAGCGGTTCCGTTTCTATAAACTTTATATCCGGTCAGACTTCTGGTACTCTTTCTGGCTTGAGCAGGAGCTTGCCAATTGAGAGTAACGACACCGTCTGCAAGAACATAACTCAGATTTTGTGGTGCCACGAAATCTGTGATTACAGTAAAGTCGGCAATGCTACGAGCTGTAAAGTAATTGCCGTCAACTCTGGAATTGAAAATACCGACAACTGTTACAGGTGTTGTATAAACGGGGATACCGATATAATCAACATCATAGAAAGTTGTTCTGAATCTAACGGTATCAGCAGTTCCATTCGTTAATTGATAGACAGTACCGTTGGCAAAATTACCGGTTGGATTAACGAAGGACAAGTTTTCAATTTTTACTAATTCGGCTTCGAATTCTTCAAAATTAGTTACAAAATGATTGGGAGTGACAATTTGGGGGCTGATAATATTTCCTACGGTAGTAGGAGGACCGGGATTTACTGACGGGACAAATTGAAGCATTCCTCCGAATTCGGAAAGAGTACCTGTTAAGTTAGTAATACCATCACCCACATTGTAAGGAGTCGCTAAAACACCCGTCATATCATCAACTAAAATACCACCGGTAGCGTCCTGGAAATATTTTTGATTTCTGAAAGTCTGTTTAAAAGTGAGAACCGCCATACTACTAACTGAATAGATAGTGGTTGTGCCGGGAGTTTGTGTTCTTAATGCAGCAAAATTTTCCAATACAACCGGGAAGGTGTAACCAGCAGTAGCGATACCGCTGGGAGCCAATTCCGGGGCAAATGCTCTTGCTTTGACTGTTGTATTCACAGTAACCAGGAAGGAATCTGCATATACAGTAGATGTTTCCAGCGGTTCAGTTCCATCTAAAGTATAGTAGATGGTTGAGCCAGGGGTTGAGCAGGTAATTTTAATGTAGATTGGATTCAGATGTGCACCTGGTGCGGGTGAAAAGGCAGGAGTAGCAACTGTGGGAACTCCACCGCCCGGGGTGAAGGTATGAATTCCAAGATCTGTAATGAAATCAATGGGATTAACGATCCATTGGGAATCATCTACGTTTGTGCCTGCAGATTCAGCCCAGTTAGTTGTGGGTGAACTTACAGTCGGTTTTCTGATCAAAGTATGATTTAAAGTAGCATCAGCAACACCGGCAACTCCCCAAGAAGTACCTGGATCTGTGCCCTGAACACCGATCATATCGATCAGTACGTCATTATGGAATAAGCCAAGGGCATCATCACCATTGTAGAATGTGACAGTGCTGGTAGTGTCTGCTAAAGCCAGGATTGTGGCATTGGCTGCTGAATTTGCAATTATATAAACGTCATTATGTGCTAATGTATGATTATAAACAAGAGTTGTCCCCCAGGCACCACCATTAGATCCAAGTTTTACGGAGTATTCGCCCAGATTAACAGGCTGGCCTGTTCCGTTGAAGATCTCAATTGCTTTATTGTTGCTTGATCCTTCAACATATTCAGAGAAGAATAAGTCTGTAGCATATACAGGAGGATTAGTCGCAGTGTTTTGGGAATAGATAACCTGATTTCCACCATATACAACATATTGGTCATTTTTTATGGCAATACCGGTAAGTCTGGTTTTATTAAAAGTAAGATCTGGTAAGCCTATTTGAGTCCAGGATGCTCCGTTATCTGTAGATTTAATCAAAGCCCACACACTTCCATAATTATCTGTACCAGAACTATATCCCACAGCATAGAAATTTCCATCAGCATCAGAATTAGTTCCATTTAAATCATCAGTAGCTGATTCGGTGGCTAGAGTCCAGTCAGCTTCATTCATTCCGCCGTTGGAAGTATAATAGATGATGCCTGTTTTTTGGGTTAGAATACCGTTATTGGCATCTTTGAAATGAATGTCAGTAATATCGTTAGTACCAATAAGCATTTGAGTCCAGTTAGCACCACCATCATTAGTTTTGAAAAGTTTACCTGAGATAGCTCCGGCTAACCCGTTATTTTGATCAAACCAATGAGCACATAAAAGATTATTGGCTGATGTTAACCCAACATTTCCCAGGACAGTCCAGGTTAAACCGCCGTCTGTAGTTTTAGCATTTTTATCGCCGACACCCATGACAAAACCGTTCATATCGTCGAGGAAGATGATTCTATAGTAGGATTTTGAAGCGGCAACACCAGGAACCTGGAAATTGGTCCATGTTAATCCGCCATCGATTGTATGATAAATTTTGCCGGTAGTTTTACCTGTAACAAAACCTTCGAGTTCGTTTTTGAAATAAACGGCATAATATCTGTTGAAGTCACCGGGAATAAAAAGGCGTGTGAAGGTGTCTCCACCGTCAGTTGTTTTTAGAAGATTTCCTGTGTCCCCACAGAGGTACCAGACTTCATCATTAACTATGCTAGTACTATAGATAAAATTGATAGGAATAGTTTGTTCAGTCCAGGATACACCATTATTAACAGATTTTAACAAATTTCCTTTCCAGGCTGAAGATATTAATTCACCATTGGCATTAAATTCTATACCTTCGAAGTAGTCACCGAAATTATTGGTAACAATTTCAGTTGTTTGCCAGTTATTGGTAGTTTTGACAATAACGCTGTTCCAGCCCACTGCGTAACCGACGCTGCCATTCATGGTTACGTCCTGCATTTTGGTTGTAGATCCGGCAACACCGTTCAAACATGTGAAATTAGCACCATCATCTGTGCTGTAGCCGATAAAGCCTTTGTCGCCCAGGACAACTACCGTAGAACCAAATTGTCTGACACCGTAAAGGTGAGGGTTATTGGTAATTGTGATAGGAACAAGTGTCCAAGTGGTTCCATAATCAGTTGTGCGGAGCAGTTTGGAAGTGCCTGAAGCATTGTTGCAGGCGACAAAACCAACTCCGGCTTCATTCAGAGATATGGAATATAAGGTAGTAATTATAGGTGAAGTTTGAGCTGTCCAGGTGACACCATTATCTGCAGAATAAACAATAACTCCGTTTAACCCGCAAGCCATAATTTTTCCACTGGGCAGATATACAACGCTATTGATCCCGTTTGTGTTGGAGAAAAGTGTTTTGACATCCTGGTTGACTGTCCAGGTGGTGCCTCCGTCTGCTGTCATTGCTAAAGTTGCCTGATCAGCAACGATGATTCCATGATTTGCATCATAGAAATCAACATCATTCAAATCAAAATAAACATTGTTAACTGCATCAAAAGCAGGATTGGGTACAAATTGATATGTATTCCCATTATCTGAAGAATGAACAACTGCTCCGGCAGTACCTACTGCCCAAACATGTGATCCCACTAAATCCATATTATAGAAATTAGCTGGGAAATCGCACTGTCTTTTCAAATCCCAGGCAGTTAAGCTGGTGAAAAGAGTAATTATTATTAATAAGCATAATAACCGTTTCATTATACCTCCTATAGAATTAAAATTCCAACAGTTTATATAATAAAAGTGCTGATAATTAGTCAATTGAAAAATGAAAAAGAGAAAATATTGTGAATTGTGAATGATATGAGAAAAATTAGGAGATAATTATTTTTGTTCCTTTTTTTGTTACTTAAGTGCTTTTTTCATTAATCATAATAATAAAAGCGGAAAAAACACTTGCTCAGTGAATTTGAAAAATGGTATAATTATATGGTAGAATTGAAAATATTTTAAGGAGAGTTTTAAGTGTTGGTTTCCCATTTAGATAAGGTTTAGAGGGAAATGCGAGGAAAGAAGTCATTGTTTGAAGATGAGTTAAAACAATAAAATTATTAAGGATTAAAAAAAACACTTGCCAATAAATCCAAGAAAGAAGATTTGGATTTAATAAAGATATATAGATGTGGCGAGGTTGAGAAAAAGCATGTTTTTTGCTTCTTGAAATATTTCCTTGACAGGAAATATGAGATGAAGATGTTAGTACAAATGAAGTTACTTAATAAAGAAATATGGTAGTTGTCTCAAAGCTTCATATCATATTTCAAAAAAAATAATAAGTAAAGATCTGATAAGAAATCTAGGAGGAAAAATGAGAAAGATCAATTTAAAGAAAATGGCCGTACTTACAATTAGTTTAGTTGCTTTTGTTGCAGCTATCAATTTCACTGGTTGTGCTAAGAAAACTGAAGAAGCAGTTCCTGCTGACACAACTATGACAGCTCCTGCTGTTGATACAGCTGCTGTACCAGCTGCTGACACAACTGCAACTCCAGCTCAATAATATTGTAGCTAATAATTTCCAGACTGTCTGTTCGCCATAACAGACAGTCTTTTTTTATATCCATAGTATAGCTTAATCATGGGAAAAAGCAAATGAAATTAGTTATTCAAAGAGTAGAAAAAGCACAAGTTCACATAGACAACAAACTTCACTCAGAAATATCTGCCGGGTTATTGGTATTTTTGGGAATAACTCATACTGATTCTAGTCAGGAAATTGATTGGCTGGCCAAAAAACTGGTGGAGTTAAGGATTTTTGCCGATGAAAATGGAAAAATGAATCGTTCAATCCTGGATACACAGGGTGAGTTATTGATTGTATCTCAGTTTACCCTGTATGCTGATTGTCGCAGAGGAAGAAGACCGGATTTCATTGCTTCAGCACATCCCTTAATAGCCAATGACCTGTATCTCAAATTTTTGGAAAAAGTCAGGGAATTTGGACTGGATGTCAAGGAAGGGGTTTTCGGGGCAGACATGAAAATCAGTCTGGTAAATGACGGGCCTGTAACAATAGTGTTGAGTCAAGAGTCGTTAGTGGTTAATGGTTAATGGTGAGTGGTTAGTCTTGAGTCTTGAGTCATGAGCCGATTGACGGATGCCGGGTATAGTAAATTCTGAGATTGATATATAAACGATATAGGAACTATATAAATATTATTTTAGAGCAGGATACAGGAAGTAGCACACACATAGATAACGCATTATAATACATACAAATAGCGAATAGGAAAAATAGATAAAAATGAAATGGCACAAGATATGCATTTATAAAAGAAAATGAATATTTAGTGGAGATATTATGAAAAAGACACTCATTTTCAGTGTAATCGTTCTTTTTAGTTTATTCCTTTATGGAATGATGGATAAGGACATAAACAAGTCAAACTCGCATAATAAGGTAATTAGTGATGGTGTAGCTTTGAAAGTCATGAGTGAGGTTGTTATAGCCGAAGGTTTTAATGCATCTACTTTTTCAGTAAAATTAGGCTCTGGTGACCTGATTTTGAAAGGTACAACCGGCAAAAATGTAAATCTTAGTATTAAGTATTATGAATATGAAAAAGGTGATGCCACTATTTTTATCAAAGATGGGAAACTCGATTACTCGACAAAGAGCGGAAAGCCTGTTCAAATATATTTAGTTGACGGAACAGTTCCTGATAAAGTCAGTTTGGATGCTAAGACTGGTAGTGGAGACATTACTTTAAGTTTTTTTCACAAGAGTGAATTTTTAAACACAGTCATGGGTAGCGGTGATGTGAATGTTTCCAATGTAACAAATATTGGTAACATAAGTATCAAGACAGGCAGTGGTGATGTGCAATTTGATAATTTAGATGGTATTAAGGAAGTACAAGTAGTTACAGGAAGTGGAGATTTACAAGTGAGTAATTGTAAGAATATCGAAAGTCTTGTGAACAAAAGCGGAAGTGCAGAAGTTGTTCTGACAAATTATAAAGGAAACCATGTTCAATGTCAAACAGGCAGTGGTGATCTTGCAGTAAACGGATCATCTATTGAGCAACTTGAGTTTAAAAGTGGCAGTGGTGACATAGTGATCAACAAGAGTACAATCAAGAAAAGAATGTTCCAAACCTCAGCCGGGGATATTGTGGAACAAAAGAATGTAGAATAAAGCTCCCATATCTCTAACATATCCATGTAGGCAGATCAAGTGATCTGCCTTTTTCATTACTGTTCACCACTCATTACTGACTACTCAACCCTGTTTTGACATAATAAATAAATCTGCTTTACAAATTATCTGTCTTTCGATATTAAGGTAAAAAGTATATAAGGATGTGGAGGTTATTATGAAGTATAGACCTTGTGGAAAACTCAATTTACAATTATCTGCCTTGGGATTTGGCTGTATGAGATTACCCTTAAACAGCGATAGTTCCTCGGATATAAATGAAGAAAATGCTATTGCTATGATCCGTTATGCCATCGAGAATGGCGTTAATTACTTTGACACAGCCTGGCCTTATCATGGTGGTAACAGCGAAACCCTTCTTGGCAAAGCATTGGAAGACGGATATCGGGAAAAAGTCTATATTGCCACCAAAATGCCAACCTGGCAGATAAAGAGTTTGGAAGATTGTGACCATTTTTTTGATGAACAGTTAAAAAAACTGCAGACGACCTGCATAGATTTTTACTTACTGCACGCCTTGAATAAAAGTCGTTGGACAGGTTTAAAAGAGCTTGATGTTTTCTCCTGGGCAGAAAAAAAGAAAAAAGAGGGCAAGATCAAGTATTTTGGTTTTTCTTTCCATGATGATCTTCCAGTATTCAAAGATATTATAGACGCTTATAATTGGGATTTCTGCCAGATTCAGTATAATTTCATGGACATCAATGAGCAGGCGGGTACTGAAGGCCTGCAATATGCTCATGCTAAAGATATTGCTGTTATTATTATGGAACCCCTCAGAGGCGGAGACATAGTCAAAGAAGTGCCTCCTCAAATTCAGGAAATATGGGATAAGACCACTGTTAATTACTCACCTGTCGAATGGGCCTTACACTGGTTGTGGAACCAGCCGGAAGTCTCTACCGTACTCAGCGGGATGAACAATATTATGCAGGTTATTGAAAATATCAACTATGCTCATGATTCCAAAGTAAACTCTTTAGACCCTCAGGATCTAAAAGTTATAGATGATGTCAGGGAAAAATATAAAGAATTAAAACCAATTAGTTGTACCAACTGCGGTTATTGTCAACCTTGCCCGAACAAAGTGGCAGTACCTAATTTGTTTAATCTTTATAATGAAATTGCGATATACGGCAATTATGAAAAATCAAAATTCCTCTATACATTTGTACCCGAAGAGAGCCGGCCATCCAGTTGCGATGCATGTGGCAAATGTATTGATATATGCCCGCAGAAAATTAACATCCCCAATCTCATAGATAAAGTCCGTAGAGTTTTTGAAATGGGGGAAAAAATCTAGGTTAACAGTTAATGGTTAATGGTTAATGGAGTGGAATAAATGAAAATACTGGTTATGCAACTGGCAAAAATTGGTGATATCATTCAAACGAATCAGCTTTTAAAGATGTTAAGAGTTGAACACGAGGAAGCACAAATACACCTTTTGGTAAATTCTCTGTTTGAAGAGATGAAACCTCTGCTGGAAGTGGATAACCTGATTGGGTTTAATTTAGGAAAAGCACTGGATCAAACCGGGCATGTTCTGCAGTTAAATACCTATGTAACATCTTTCCTCAATGAATTGCTCCAGAATAAATACGATTTGATAATTAATCTGAACAGTATTGGTTTTACTAAAGATCTTCTGGAATATTTCCGTGCTGATTCTTCTATAGCCTTAAAAGGGTTTCACAGCAATGATAATATCAGTCAGAAATGGTTGTATTATGTAATTTCTTTTATTAAGACCCGGGAATTTGCCACTTTTAATCTTGTGGATATTTATAAAAACATCTGTAATCTGCCCGGTACCCGGTCTTCTATGCCTCCGTCCAAGCCATTTAAAAAGCCATCTACAAACAGAATTGTCTTCCAATTGGGCTGTCGTAATATCAAACGGCAGTGGAGTATCTCCAATTTTGCCGAACTGGCTAACCTTCTCATTGCCGAAGGCAAAGAAATTTGTTTGGTGGGATCTGAAGAAGAATTTGATCTGCGTGATGAGTTTTTGAAACTTATTCTCCACAAAACTTCTGTTTCCGACCTGATGGGTAAAACTTCACTCTTAGAACTATCGCAAATTTTAAAACAATCGGATCTTCTGATCTCAGGAGATACAGGTACAATGCATATCGCCAGTTCTGTCGGGGTGGAGGTTTTCGCCATTTTCTTAGGACCGGCTTATCCGTGGGAAACCTTGGGATACAGTGCTGACATAAAAGTAGTCTATCCTCAATCCGAGAAGTATATTTGTTATCCCTGTCAGGAAACTGCTGATTGTCTCTATAATCTGGCCTGTCATACTGAAATTACTCCCCATAAGGTTTTTAAAGCTATCCAAAATCTGCTGTCTTTGCAGGTTTACCACACCAGATATGATCTGATTGGCCAGTATTTAGTACCAGGGGCAGGATCACAACTGCCTTTAACAAAAGAAAGATACCTGGCTTTTGTTTATCGTTGTTTTTGTCTGGAATGGATTTTTCAGACAACCTCTTCCTTGCAGGATTATTTGCAAGACTATTCTTTTACTTCTGAAAAATTGCTTGAATGGAAAGAAATGCTCTTAAAAGAATGGAGAAAATTTCAGATATTATTTGACAAAAACCTGGATTATTCCAGTTTTCAAATGAATTTGCCCAACCTGGCACCCCTCTACTATTGGCACAAACTCTTTAATGAACAAGAAAAGGATCTGTTTACAGATTGGGAAAAATACTTAAATGGACTTTAAAGAAAACTTGGATCAATTTAAAACAGAATTACTAAATTTTATCGTAATCGACATAGAAACAACAGGCCTAAGTTATACTCAGGATGATATTATCGAGATCTCCGCTCTTAAATATGAAAAAGCAGTTAAAACCGATTCTTATAATACTCTGATCAGACTGTCGCATCCGTTACCCAAACACATCATCCAATTAACCGGCATAACAGATCAGGATCTGGCTGGTGGTAAAACTGTTAAAGAAGCTTTAAAGGAACTCAAAGGTTTTTGCGGAGATGAAGTTCTTGTTTTTCATAATCAGAGTTTTGACCTTAATTTCTTGAATTATCATCTGGAAAAAAGCTGGAAAACCAGATTTTATAACCAAACTTTGGATACTCTGGAATTGAGTAAAATATTTCTTCCCTATCTGGATAATCATCGTCTGGAAACACTTGCTGCTCATTTTGAAATTGAAAACAAAAATGCTCATAGAGCTGCCAGCGATAGCGAAGCAACCGCAGAATTACTCTTTAAAATTTGCGAGTTTATTCTCGACAGAATCCCGGTTCACCTTCTCAATTCTTTGCATAATGTCGTGCAATATGTAACAGCTGCTGATTTTCTCTCTACCATCATATACAAACTCCTGCAATACAAACAGAAAATTGCTCTTCTGCAGGATCAAAAGGGACTGCCTGAGAGTACTGCTCTCAATTTCCTGGAGAACAAACCACAACTGGAAAAAGATTTTACTATCAAAGAAGTCTTTGCAGACGATGGATTATTAAAACAAAACTTCCCTAATTATGAACTGAGACAGGGTCAAATTGCCATGACTCAGGCTGTCTATGAAAGCATGGTGCAAAACGCTTTTCTGCTTGTTGAAGCAGGTACAGGTGTCGGTAAATCTTTGGCTTATTTAATTCCGGCTCTTAAATTCTCTGCCTCTGCCAAAGAACGAGTTATAATCTCTACCAATACTAAAAATTTACAGGAACAATTATTCTACAAAGATATTCCCATCCTGAGCAAATTCCTTCCTACACATTTTACGGCTGTTCTTTTAAAAGGAAGAGATAATTATATTTGCGAAAAGAAATGGCAGGATGTAATTACTGACGTCGGTAAACATCTTTCGCCCGAAGAAGCCTGGGGACTACTATATCTAATCATCTGGAAAGAAACTACCAAAACAGGAGATATTTCTGAAAATACCTCTTTTTCCAAAAGCAGCAGTGCCATCCTATGGAAAAAGCTCATGGCTGACAGACATTTCTGCCCGGGAAAAAGATGCAAATTAGCTTCCCGCTGCTATTTGATGGACATCAGAACCAAAGCAGAAGCCGCTAATTTGGTGGTAGTTAACCATTCTCTCCTTTTTGCAGACATGCTGACTGAGAACGCATCAATCGGAGAATACAAATATCTGATCATCGATGAAGCTCACAATCTCATGCAATCGGCTTCCCAATATTTCTCTGCTTCCATAAGCTACTCCGATTTCATTACTTTTTTCAATTCCCTGTTTAGTACCAAAAAAACTTTCCAATCGGGGTTGTTGGTCAATCTGAAAGCGAATGCAGCTAAAAGCAGTTTTGAACGTTCCGACAAAGATCTGTTTACTACCAAAATTGAAACTATCTGCGTCGATCTGCAGGATAAAACGAGTATTTTTGAGGATCTTTTCAACTGGGTCAATCTGGAAGTTCGACTTAAAGGTGATTACCAAAAACTGAGGGTAAAGAGGATTGAAGATTACAAACTACTCACAGAAAAACTTGCACTTTGTGAAAACTACATGGAAGCTTTAAGAAAGGATATCATCTTCCTGCACCATTATCTGGAAAATGTTAATAGCTCCAGATTTGTAGAACATCAGGAATCCATGAGTAATCTTGACTCCATTCTGCAAAAAATTGAAGAATACACCACGACCTTAACTATATTAAAAGAACCTGATCTGAGCAATAATGCGTATTGGTTGTCCAGTATAAGTGCTGAGGATGGAAAGTATCCGGGCGGTATTATTAACTATGCACCTTTATCTGTAAATGTCCTCCTTAAGGAAAAGCTCTTCGACATGATGAACACAATAATCTTTACCTCAGCGACAATCAGTATCAGAGGCTCCTTTAAATACTTCATGAGCCAGCTTGGTCTTGACTTGCTGAAAGAAAAAGTATTGAATCAGGAAATCGTAGAGTCACCTTTTGACTATCCTAATCAGACAGTAGTTGCCACAGCTGCATATTTACCTGCTCATACAGATGCTTATTACATGCCCAAAAGCATTGATCTTCTCAAAAATATTATCACAAAAGCCAGAGTTGGAACCTTGGTTTTATTCACATCCTATAAGGATTTAAACAAGGTTTACGAAGAGATGGAAGAATTTTGTTTCCAAAAAAATATCACCCTCCTGGCTCAGGGAAAGGGTAGTTCGAGAAGTTCTCTTCTGAAAGATTTCAAGAATACAGGTAATGCTGTCTTGCTGGGAACAAGCTCATTTTGGGAAGGTATTGATGTTCAGGGCGAATCTCTTTCTATCTTAGTTTTGTTTAAACTCCCTTTTCAGGTTCCTTCAGATCCAATCGTAGAGGCATATATCGAAAAACTTGCTGCTGAAAACAAAGATTCTTTTATGCATTATATGCTCCCTAATGCACTTTTGAAAATGCGTCAGGGTTTCGGCAGACTTATCAGAAGCAAATCTGATCATGGTGCTGTAATAATTCTCGATAACAGAGTCTTCACTAAAAAATATGGTCAGTATTTTCTGGAAACCTTGCCTTCTCCTGTTCTAAATTGTCAAAGCCCCCTGGAAATTTACGATAAAATAGTTCACTGGTTCAAAAGATTATAAAAAAGATATAGAAATGACTAAGTAGAGAAATCAAATTTGAGTTTTATTTCTTGACTTGGTACAAGTTCTTTAAGTATCTTGGATAAAAAATACAGGCATCTTGGAGTTGATATGATTATGTGGACTTATGAAGCAGGTAATTATGGAAAATGATCTAATTTATACAAAGATAATCAATAATATGCCTTTGGGGTATGTCAGACATGAACTCATTTTCAATAAATCCGGAACCGTTGTCGATTACAAAATACTCGAAGTAAATCCTGCTTATGAAGTTATGTCAGGTATGAAAAGTGAACATTTGGTCGGGCAAACACATAATGAGTTAATTGATAATTATTCTTCTCCGCCTAATCCATTTTTTGATACATATGTGCAAATCGCCTTGAACCAAACCCAAACTTCTTTTACCCATTATTCTTTACGTATCAAGAAATGGTTTCATGTTAAAGCCTTTTCTCCTGAAAAAAACCAGTTTGTGACCATTATTCAGGATATTACCAGCCTAAAGCACTCTGAAGATTTAAAGGAAATTTTCTTTGATATGTCTCTGGATTTGTTGTGTATTGCCGATTACGACGGATTCTTTGTCCACTTGAGTAAAACCTGGAAAAACCTGCTTGGCTGGGAACTTGAAGAATTATATAAAGAGCCTTTCTTGAGTTTTATTCATCCCGAAGATCGGGAAAAAGCCAAACAAGCCTTGATAAATCTGCTGGATACAAACACAATGAATGGTTTGGAATTTCGTTTTGTGCGTAAAGATGGATCTTATTTGTGGCTTTCATGGAATGCCAAACTGGAAAAAGATAAAAATCTTATCTATGCTGTAGCCCGGGATATCCAACAACATAAAGTTGTGGAAGATCTAACAGAAAAAGAAGCCAAACTCAATGAAAATCTTCTAAAACTGACTTTACTTAATGAAAAACTCTTTAAAATCATTGACGATTTTCCCTTAGCTATTGCGGTTACTGATCTGAAAGGTAAGGCAGAATTACTAAATAAGAAATATCTGGAGCTCTTTGATTATCCTAAGAATAAAATTGATAGTGTCGAAAATGTTGCCAATAATACTTTAAAATCTCTGGAAATTGCCCAGGAAAAAATTCTTGAAGCAAAAAAGATAATGCACCTTAGTTTAATTGAAAAATCACAGTTTGGTCCTATTGCATTAGAAATAACTACAGGGAAAAACGAAATCAGATATTTGGATGCTTACTATTTAAATCTGGGGTTGTTTGGAATTTGGACATTTAATGATCTCACTCCTCAAAAAACAGCTGAAAAGCAATTAGAAAAAAATCAACAAATGGTTGAACAATACATTGATTCAATTGAAGATCATATGTTCATCGTTCGTAAGGATGGTGAGAAATATCAAATTGTCTTAATAAATGATTCCTTGAGTAAATTTGTGAATATCCCCAAAGAAATCATTTTTATTACCCCGTTAGATGTGCTTTTCCCTGACTCCTTTGGGCCCTTATACGAAAAATATGACAAAGTATTAGAAAGCAAAGCAGCACTGCATTATGAGGAAGATGGCCCTCTGATCGATGGAAAACCCACCTATTTTGACACTCTTTTAACACCCATTTTTGACGAAGATGGAAGTGCCATTATGGTTGCCGGCTTGTCCAGAAATATAACAGGCAGAAAAAAGTTTGAGCAGGAATTACTTAGAGCTAAAGAACAAGCTGAAGCCGCTAACATAGCTAAAAGAGAATTTCTCGCCAATATGAGTCATGAAATCCGCACTCCTATGAATTCTATCATGGGATTTTCTGAATTGTTAAAAGAAAATTCACCCGATGCAAAATCTACTTATTATATAAATGGAATCATGAGTAGTGGTAAAACACTTTTATCTTTGATCAATGATTTTCTTGATTTATCCAAAATTGAAGCTAATCGCATGATTCTTAACCCTGAACCATGTAAAATTAAACCACTTCTGAACGAATTTACAAAGATTTTTCAACAACAACAAGTATCAAAGAACATTAACTTCACTATCAGAATTGATTCTTCAGTTCCGAAAAATATCCTGATTGATGAAGTACGATTCAAACAAATTATCTATAATTTGCTTTCCAATTCTTTCAAATTTACTCACGAGGGATTCATATCTCTCTGTGTAGCTTGTGAGGATATTCAAGAAAACAAATTATCTCTGTCTATCACCTTAACTGATTCAGGGATAGGTATCCCCAAAGACCAGTATGCCCAAATCTTTGAGGCCTTTATCCAACAGGATGGACAAAATACCCGACGCTATGGCGGTACAGGTTTGGGTTTAACTATTACAAAACGGCTGGTAGAAATCATGGGTGGCACAATCTATGTACATAGTGAAATTGGTAAAGGCTCTCAATTTGATATAGTGATCCCTGATTTGGAAATTATTCCGGATAAGGAAACCTCTTCTATGGTGATTATTGAACAAAAATCTGACTATAATTTCCTGAATGCCAGAATCCTGATTTGTGAAGATATGGATATTCATCTGGAATTGATTAAAACTTTTCTGGAAAACACTAATTGTGAAATTATTACAGCTCGAAATGGCAAAGAAGCTGTCGTTAAAACCTTGGAAAATAATCCGGATTTGATTCTGATGGATGTCCTTATGCCAGAAATGGACGGCTTGGATGCTACTAAAGAAATCAGGAAAACTTTCGCTTCTACACAAATCCCAATCATTATTATTTCTGCTTCTGCCCTCTCACACGATATAGCTTCTTTAGAAAACTTCGCTAATGGCTTTATCCTTAAACCTATCGAAAGAGGAAACCTTCTTACTGCCATAGCTAAAGCATTACCCCTGGCAAAATCTAAAACTTCCGAGCAATTTGTTTATGACCTTACAAAAACCAAACGTATCAGTCCCTATGTTCGAAAAAAAATGGAAAGCAAGTTCCTTTCTTTATGGAAGCAAACAGCTTCTTTGATGATAAATGATGATATTCAGGAATTCGCCCATAAATTAAAAAAATTCTCCCAAAAATATGATCTTGATTTCTTTATAGATTATGCCGTTCAATTGGACGATTTGGCTGAAAATTTTCAAATAGAACAGATGAATAACAGTTTTCTTCAATTCCCAAAATTATTAAATGATATCCAAAAAGAAAAGGAGGAATAAAATGAAGCATATAATTTTTTATTACACAGGCTCAGGCAATTCCCTCGCTCTTGCTAAATACATGCAGCTTAAAAATCCTGAGAGTGAGTTGATCTCTATACCTAAAGCATTTGCCAACATTGAACCTATCACTGCTGATGTCGTCGGATTCGTGTTTCCCGTCTATGCCTGGGGAATGCCCCGTATGCTCGAAGACTTTCTTTCTCAGGTAAAATTTGATACTAAACCTTACATCTATGCCCTGGTAACTCGCGGAGGTTATTCTGGTAAAGTTCTTCCCCAAATGAACGATTACCTCAAAAAGAAAGGACAGGAATTAAGTCTGGGCTTTGGCATAAAAATGCCTGCTAATTTTATCATCGGTTATAATCCCCGCGGTACGGAAGATGTGCAGGAACAAATGGAAAAAATCAAAGTTCGGGCTGACAAGATAAATGAGTTAATCAAAATCAAGCACAAAGGTCTTATCGATTCTTCGTTTTTCCTCTTCGATGCCATATCTTTTTCAGTGCACAGGCTTGCACTCAATCATTTCAAAAAAGGCGACAAAAATTTCTGGATTAATGAAAATTGTATAGATTGCCATATCTGTGAAAAAATATGCCCTCGTAATAATATTCAGATCGTCAAAGAAATTAGAACCTGGAAGCATGACTGTGAGATGTGTCTGGCCTGCATCCACTGGTGCCCCAAACAAGCTATTCAATACAAAAATATTACTGCCAAAAGAAGAAGATATACCCACCCTGAAATCAAGGTTGAAGAATTATTTCTGAGATGAGTAAAAAATCTTTGACAAAAATCATTCTTTTTAAAGAGTTAACAAAAAATATATAAGATGATAGGAGGATAGATGTCCGATAAGACTGTTGATAAAAACGAAATTCTGGAAAAAATGAGTATTGAGCATAGAAAGCCATTCTCTTTAATCGAACTTTTAATGATTATTATGATTGTTGGTACTTGCTTAACTATTTTTATTCCGGTTCAACAAGCCAGACAAGATGAACTCAAAGTTAAAGACACTATTAAAGTTATGCAACAAATCGTTCAGGCAGAAATTGATTACAAAAATAATCCTGCTTTAGGAAATGGCTCTTTTGCTATCGACATTTCTGAATTAAAGAGTGCAACTGCTCAGTTAGACACAACCTATTTCAATTATGCTGTAAGCGATACAGCTGTTGTTGCAACCAGTACTAAGAATTTCAGTAAACCCAATGTTGTGTTCTATTATCACTTAACAGAACAAAGATACATGGTTAACAAAGAGTTCAAAGACGTAATCGACATCAACTGGTTACCCTAATCTTTTTAATTATACAAAGCCTTCAGTCGCTCTGAAGGCTTTTTTTATTTATGATTTTACCACTAATATTCGGTTATACAGAAATTCATTACCATCTCAGGTATTTATATCCTCTTTACTACCGTCGTGAACCTGAAATAATTACTGATTTTCCAAAAAGACTTGTCTTTTCCCGTTCCTCAACTCTTCCTTTGCTCTTCATTATCAAAGACAGTCACCTGTTCCCGGTTAAAATCCTTAAACTGATCATTGAAATTAATCACAATATGGGCATAAAACGCCATGTTATCACCCTTAATCAGGATTTTAACTCAAAATATTTTTCCGAAATTTACCCGTTAAATCTTGATAATGTGGAAAAAGAACAAACTCTCTCTATTAATGTCCAAATCGAATATAGCAAAAACAAGCGTAAACGCAAATGTATAAATGACAATTACTCTTCTCTCAATACTCCGCCGTATCAGGTATATTACACGGAAACTGGCAATACCTACCCTCCGGACTGGTTTGCGGGAGAAGCACATTATCACAGTGATTTTACTGAGGATCAGGTCGAATTCGGTGCAGATATTCCCTCTACAGCAACTTTGGCCAAACAAATGGGTCTCGATTGGTTCTTTGTTACCGACCATTCTTACGATCTTGATGATAAATTAGATTCTTATCTGACTAATGATCCGGATCTGCCCAAATGGCACTCCATGCAGAAAACCGCTCTCGCGGAGGATTCTCCGGAACTGAGAATTATCCCGGGTGAAGAGATCTCCATCGGCAATTCCCAAAATAGAAATATACACCTCCTCTCCATTAATCACCCCGAATTCATCGAAGGTTATGGAGATGGGGCCGAAAAATGGTTCGATAATAAACCTTTGCACAATATCTCCGAAATCAACCTCAAACACAGTCAGGACAACCTTTTTATTGCAGCTCATCCTCACGAACAAATCCCCTGGATCCAAAAAATCACCCTCAACCGCGGAACCTGGGATTTACAGGATTTTCTGAAAGCAGGTATTACTCATCTCCAACTCATTAATTCCTCCAACTTTCATGAAATGGAAAAAAATGTTATCTATTGGAAATCTCTCCTTCTCAAAAAATATAAATTCCTTCTCTTAGCCGGAAATGATGCTCATGGTAATTTTAATGTGCTCAGACAAATCAAATCCCCTTTCCTTAAGCTCTATCATGAAAGAAAACAAATCTTCGGTAGCATGATGACAGTTTTCAATTATCCTGAGAATAACCCGGTTGCCGGGTTAAAACAAGGCAGGGTATTTGTCACAAATGGTCCATTCCTGGATTTCTCTGTCTCTCAGGGTGAAACAACTGTCTATGTGGGCCAATCCTGTTCTCTGAGAGGTAAAATAACCCTGAACATTCAGGCCAATTCTTTTGAGGAATACGGCAATATTAAAAAGATTATCCTGCATCAGGGTTTCTATCAAAATAAGGAAATCAACCAATTTCTTGATATAACTTCACCTTCTCTGGAAATAGAAGTTTCTAAGCCATGTTACCTCCGTCTCAGCCTTTACACGGCGAATAAAGGTATTGCTCTGACCAATCCTGTTTGGATAGATTAACCTGATTTACAACTAAGGGAAAATAATGAACGAAAAAATGCTCAAATTCGAAAATGAAAAGATCAGTAAATTACTCCTGACTTTTTCCATCCCGGCCATCATCGCCATGATCGTCAACTCTCTTTATAATGTCATCGATCGTATTTTTGTCGGTCGTTATGTTAATACTGATGCCTTATCCGGAATAGCTATCACAATGCCTATTGGCTTTATTATCATGGCTTTTGGCATGCTCATCGGCACAGGTGCCGGGGCTCTGATTTCCATCAGACTCGGACAGGGCAGAAAAGAAGAAGCTGAAAATATTCTCGGAAATGCTTTTTCCCTGATCCTGATCATCTCAATTGTACTTCCTGCTATTTTCTATACAAATATTGACTGGTTTCTTAAAATCTTCGGGGCCAGCACTACCATTCTTCCCTATGCCAGAAGCTTTATCACGATCATTCTGGCAGGTTCCTTTTTTGGTCATGTCAGCTTTGCTTTGAGTGCTGTGATCAGAGCAGAAGGAAGTCCCAGGATCTCCATGCTGACTCAATTAGTCAATGCTCTGCTAAATATTGTCCTGGCTTATGTTTTTATCTGCCTTATGGGGTGGGGTGTTGTTGCCTCTGCTTTGGCAACAGTTATTTCTCAGGCTGTATCAGCTTTTTGGGTACTCATGTTTTTCCGCAGCAAACACAGCAGCCTCAAGATCCGTTGGTCTGCCATGAAATTGAAGATGCCTGTGATTCTGGGAATTTTCTCGATTGGAGTTTCTCCATTTGTCATGCAGATCATAGCAAGTCTGATCAATGTGATCTTTAACCGCCAACTCAGTCATTATGGCAATGATGTCGCCATTGGTGCCTTTGGAATTATCAACAGCATCATGCTTTTGATTCTGATGCCTGTGTTTGGTATTGTCCAGGGCTCCCAACCCATTATCGGCTACAACTACGGTGCCAAACTTTATAGCCGGGTAAGAAAGACTGTCTTTGGAGCTGTCATTGGTGCATCTATTTTTTGTTTCTTTGGCTGGCTGATCGTTATGCTTTTCCCGACACCCATCTTAAAAATATTCACTCTCGATAAAGCTCTGATTCAAACAGGTGCACAAGGTGTGGTGATCTTCCAGGCGATGCTTTTCATCGTTGGTGCTCAGATCATCTGCGGCAGCTTCTTCCAAGCCATCGGTAAAGGCATGATTTCCTTAACTTTGACCATCAGCCGACAGGTTATATTCCTCTTTCCCTTACTGTTTATTCTTCCACATTATTACAATCTTAAAGGTGTCTGGCTGGCTATGCCGGTTTCCGATATTCTGGCTTCTATTGTCACCTTCTCCTTCTTCTACTGGCAAATGAAAAAACTGAAGAATCCAGCGGGAGAAGTGACCGTCACATCTTAACACTTAAGATGTTTCTCTCCATCTCCTTTCCATATAACATAATAGATTTCTTAAACCCGAATTGTGGAGGATAAATGAAAATCGGTAATGCTGTATTTCTCTTTATACTCATTTTCTTAAGCTTAATGACCGGTATCCAGGCTCAGGACAGCTTAAATGTGAGTTTGATATCACAATCTTATCATAATTTAGCGGGAAATGTTACTGGAATAGATGTCGAAGGAAATTATGCTTACTTTTCACAATGGAATTACGGCCTGGTCATATACGATGTGTCAAATCCTCTTAATCCGTATGAGGTTAGTTGTAATTCTATAGCCGGAGATGTTTATGGGATAGATGTAGAAGGCGATTATGCTTATCTGGCTAATGCAGATAATGGTTTGGTTATTTTTGATATTTCAAATCCTTTATATCCACTTCTAATTAGAAATTTTGACACTCCCGGTTCTGCCAAAAACGTTGTTATTATATCTAACATTGCATATATTGCTGATAAAAGCGGTGATCTGAGAATAGTCAATGTTACAGATCCCTTTAATCCTGCTGAAATTGGTTTTTGCAATATTCCGGGTCAAGCTGTTAATATTAAAATTGCAGGAAATTTTGCTTATGTTACCAGCGATAGTTCCGGTTTAAACATAATTGATATTTCCGATCCTGTTAACCCCCAATTTATCAGCAGCATTAATAATAGTAATAATCAGGGATTTTCCAATTTTGTTGTAGCAGATAATTATGTTTGTTTGGCTGCTCGTTTATCTAGTAACCAACACGGACTGCTGATAATTGACATTTCTAATCCGGCTGAACCGCAAATAACTGGTTCTTACACAGCTCCAGGCAATGTCCTTTCAATTTCTTCTACAGGAAATTATATTTATTGCAGTGGGTTGTTTGATGATATCCATATAGTTGACATTTCCAACCCTGCTAATCCGCAATTTGTCGGGATATTCAATGTCCCTGGACAGGTTCACTGTTTCTACTTAAATGGTTCATTCGGTTATATTGTCGATAATTTTACAGGACTCCATCTTCTTGATATCTCGGATCCCGTATGCCCTCAGGAAGTTGGCTCATATATCTCAAGCTGGGTTCGTAAAATTGTTGTTCAGGGGAGATATGCCTATCTCCTAAATGGCTATGCAGGATTAAAAGTATTAGATATAATAGATCCTGATAACGTTCAACAGTTAGATTTATACCCCACCGTTGGGCAAGCTCTTGATTTTGTTATTCAGGGAAATTATGGGTATTTGCTCGATTCAGGGTCCGGATTGCTTATTATCAATATTTCGAACCCCAACAATCTACAGCTTCTTAGTTTCTTTAACCCTCCTGGTACTCCCCGGAGAATTGTGGTTAGTACTAATTATGCCTATATTGCAAGTGATTATTTTTTGTTTATTCTGGACATTACAAATCCCTCTGCACCTCAACAATTATCTTACATCACCTTCCCTTCGGATATCGGAGCTTTAGCATTGAGAGATGATTATCTTTATGTTTGTAATGGCTCAGATATAAGAATTCTGAATATCTCAAATCCTAATAATCCTCAAGATGCTTCAGATTATATATGTAATCCCTACAGTGAAGTTCTTAATATTAATATTATCAGGGATATCGCTTATGCTGCTTGCGGGACTTCAGGCTTATACATTTTAGACCTCACAGATCCTGAGAATCCTGTCCAAATAGGTAACTTTGATACCCCGGGTTCCGCATCTGATGTCGCTGTTTATGGCGACTTTGCTTTTGTTTCAGATTCAGAAGCAGGTTTTAGAATTCTCAGAATTTCTGATCCCTCAAACACTCAAACCGTAGGCTACTACAACACACCTGGTAATGTTAACAGTGTGGCAGTCTCAGGTGATATAGCTTTTGTTGCAGACCATTTTGATCTGGGAATCTACAATTGTGACGAAGCTTTATCAAACCAGGATGCAGAATCTGCAAATATCCTTCAGCTTAATCTGAAACAAAACTATCCAAATCCCTTTAATCCATCTACTACACTGGAATTCTTTTTACCAAAAGATCTAAAAGTAAGTTTGGATATTTATAACATTAAAGGACAGCTTGTACGCACACTTCTCAAGGACTTTACAAAAGCAGGTAAGCATACAATCGTATTTGACGGCCTAAATGCTAAAGGCAAAAATCTTTCTTCCGGAATCTATTACTGCATACTAAAATGCTCCGATAATACTGTAAGCAGAAAAATGTTGCTTCTAAAATAGCATTGCATGCAGCATATTTTACCGGTATCATATGAAAGGTATTGAAAATTATCTATCCTGTAGTCATTTGATACGAACTAAAGGGAAGATCTCCTATAGGAAAGAGACAAATAATCGCAGATATTTCTATCTTCTTTATTGAAGCCAATTCCCACAAGAATGATTTCTTTACCTGAACTTTGGAATTTTTCGTAGTATTTCATATCTTTGATTTGCTGAAGAGCGGTTTCTGCTGTACCTATCTTAAACTCCAGCAGATAAACATAGTCAGCCGTTTCCATAACAGCATCAATTCGTCCTTTATTGGTTTGGACTTCTGCTTTAAGATACACGCCAATTAAATTCAAAGCGATAAAAATAATGGAATGATAGTAGGCTGCATAGTCTTTGAGAAAGATTTCGTAAGGAATTGAAGCAAAAAGCGATTTGAAGTGTTGGATTACGGATTCTACATTTTTGCTTTGCAAATCATCAACTATGTTAAAGAGGGTATTGTCATTAGTTCCAAACTGGGAATAATTATAACTAGCCAGCAGGTGTTGATAAAAGGCATTTCTAACTTCTTTGTTGGGAAAATCGAGATCATATCTGTTAAATTCAGTTTTGTTTTTTATTGTTAAATAACCTGTTTGAAACATAAGAGAATAGATATCCAGATCTCTTAAATCAAATTTATTGAAGAAGCTGTCTGTAACTTTAATCTGGCTGATCGTATCGGGAAGGACTTTCTTGTCTTTAACAATATCCACCAGGAAAGTGGGTGTACCTGAGTCGAACCAATAATTTTTGAAGGCTTTGTAGTGGAAGAAGTTTAGTATAGAAAAGGGATTATAGACAAATGCTTCTCCATCCCAGGAATAACCATTGTACCATTCTTTAATTTTCTGCATTAATTCAAATCGGGATATCTTTAATTTGTTTTGGATTGCATCCAAATACTCACCATAGTTTCCTTCAATTTCTACCTCAGTATAACCTAATAATTTGGCATACATACTGTCTAAACTAAGATCCGAAAGGTTATTCAAATCAGAGAAAATAGATACTTTGGAAAACTTACTTACTCCGGTGAGTAAGACAAATTTTAAATAGCTGTCCATTGGTTTAATCACAGAATAGAAATTCTTCAGAGTTTCCCGATTTTCTTCTGCTTTGTCAATGTCTTTGCCAAGATAATCAATAATTGGTTTGTCGTATTCATCAATGAGAATAACAACCCGAGAATTGAATTTCTCATATAATTTTTCGATTAAGGAAATGAACATTTCTTTGGAAGTACCCGGAGGCAGATGTTCGATATTATACTGGGAAGCATTACTCAAAACAATATTTTTAAGGCCAGGAATCAATCCTTGTTCTTTATAATCAATTTTGCTGAGATCAATCCTGATAACAGGATACTCTTGCCATTCAATTTTATCGTAGATCCAGAGTCCCTTAAAAAGCTCTTTATTCCCAGAAAACAATTCACCCAGAGTGCTGACTAACAAAGATTTGCCAAAACGACGCGGTCTGGAAAGGAAGCAGTAATTTCCTTGAGATATTAGTTTATACAGTATCTCAGTTTTATCCACATAAAGGTAATTATCTTTGATAACTTTCGCAAAATCCTGAACGCCACGTGAAAGCTCTTTCATCTTTGCCTCCATATTAATATTCAAATGACATTATATTTATCTGGATTGTAAAGTCAAGAATTGTCCATTAGGAATTGCAGACGTCTCGTCTGCACAAAAGGCAACATATTGTGCATAGCTGGCAAATGCCAGAAAATCGAATTTTAAGAACACAGACTATTATGGACTATCACAGACTTACACGGACATGAGAGAAAAGATTTGAAGATAATTTCTGAGCAGGAAGTGTTCAAAAGGATAAACCCGCAAGCAAATACTTAGGTGCAAGTAGTCAGAGGTCAGGTGTCAGGGGGACAGAAATCCTTAATCAGACAATTATTTTCAAAAAATCTCACAATTTATAAATTATTTTCACTCCAGTGACATAAAAACTCATTTTTGTCGGCTTATCTATATGTAGGGGCCAAAACAGGTGACAGGTATCAGGTGTCAGGTGCCAGTGGAAAAAGGAGATTAATTAATGCGGAGCAACTCCTTTTCTCTTTCTCTCTCTGCGTCTCTGCGGCTCCGCGTGAGACAAAATCTAAAACAGGAGGAACCATGCGGGTATTTTTTGCAGCCGGAGCGAAAAGAGTTTCCTTGAAATCAGAAGGACTGACTCTTCTTTACTACAAAAAGCTGGATTTATGCTATGTTAGAAAGTACTATGTCCCACCCAAAACCGAGCACAACATCCGCATGGGAAGCATTTTCACACACCTGGCAGCTATCTGGAAATCCGCAACATTGGAATTCAAAGAATACTTCAAAAACTATGCAGCTCTTTACAATGCTCAATACAAAGCTGATAAATATCCGTTGAATGGTTACGCCTGCTTCACGAAGCTGATGTTCGATTGGAGAAAGCAGAATCCGGAATTGGATCTGACAAAATTGACGTGGGAAGACACACTTTTCGGAGTAATTAACAAGGATTTACAGGATGAACAGGATGGGGAAGCAATTATTAATGGGAGAGAATGGGAGGGAACAGTAAATGGTGAATTGTTAATGGTGAAAATAAAAAATATTTTTGAGAATCAGGTTCAGGAGTGCTGTCTTGGACGTGTTGAACCCGGCTAATGGTTTGGATGAAGATTCCTTGTAGGGGCTGACTCCCACGTCAGCCCATTTGAAAAATGAATAAAATTTTTGCGATTTAAATGCATCTTTTTCTAAAGAGCCTGGCAGGCTCTTCTCCCAAGAGCGGATCCTATTTTAATCCCTTCCCTTAATAAAAGGGAAGGGACGGGGATGGGTTAAAGCCTCTTCAGTGTCCATACTGTCCATATAGTCCATTGTGTCAATTGAGTCCATTTCTCGAAAAGCATCTCCTTTCCCTACTTCCGTCTGGCACTTTAATTGGGCAAGCTGCCCAATCTCCCGAAATGCCCAGGATAAATAGAAACGCAAATATGCGTCTCTATTTATGAGCAAATCATTTAGAGAATAATTGGGATAATATTTGACAGAAAATCCCCTATTTGAAATTAATCATATTGCTTTGTTAATGTATAATTGTTCTCAACACCGGATCAAGGCTGAGAGGGCATTCGGGGAGGTAAACCAGATGGCATTTGTTCATTTGCATAATCATACGCAGTACAGTCTTTTAGATGGAGCCTGTCGGGTCGATAAAATGATGGATCTGGCGAAAACTTACAATATGCCGGCTGTTGCCATGACTGATCACGGGAACATGTTCGGAACCATAGATTTTTACAATACTGCCAAGAAATACGGGATCAAACCTATTATTGGTATCGAAACTTACCTTATCAACAGTGACTTTGGCACTCCTTCCGCCAAAACCGACTACCGTTATCACCTGGTATTACTCGCTAAGAATGACATCGGTTACAAAAATCTCTTAAAGCTTTCCACTTATTCTTATCTGGAAGGATTTTATTATAAACCCAGAATAAATAAAAATCTGCTGAGAAAGCACTGCGAAGGGTTAATTGCTTTGTCTGCCTGTGTACACGGGGAAATCGGCGTATTATTGTCAGCTGGAAAGTATAAAGAAGCAGCAGAATCAGTCTATTTCTATAAAGAGCTTTTCGGAGAAGATTATTATCTGGAACTACAGGATCACGGGTTACCGGAAGAACAGAAAGTCATGCCAATGATCATCGATATGGCCAGGGAAACTGATACCCAGATGGTGGTAACCAACGACTGCCACTATCTAAAAAAACAGGACTCCGAAGCTCATGATGTTCTGCTTTGTATCCAGACAGGTAAATCTCTATCTGATCCCAACCGCATGAAATATGACACAAACCAGTTATACTTTAAAACCGAAGAGGAAATGCGGAAACTCTATCCCCAGGTTCCTGAAGCTTATGAAAATACTTTAGTCATAGCCGAAAAGATAGATTTCAAGTTAAAATACGATAAATTCCTGCTGCCTGAAATTGATATACCCAAGGAATTCCCGGATCAGAAGGACTATTTACGAGATCTTTGTCAGAAGAATCTGAGCAAAAGATATCCGGAAGTCACAGAAGAAATTACACAGAGACTGGATTATGAATTGGGTGTGATCTCCAGCATGGGCTTCGACGGCTACTTTTTGGTAGTCAAGGATTTCATCGATAAAGCACGCGAAATGGACGTACCGGTAGGACCTGGCCGTGGTTCTGCTGCAGGTTCGATAGTTTCTTATCTTTTAGGCATAACTCAGATCGACCCCATCAAATACCATCTGTTCTTTGAAAGATTTCTCAATCCCGACCGGATCAGTATGCCTGATATTGACATTGATTTTTGTGCAGAAGGCAGAAGCAAGGTCATTGAATATGTTATTTCCAAATACGGCAGAAACAGTGTAGCCCAAATCATTACTTTTGGTACGCTGGGAGCCAAGTCAGTTATTAAAGATGTAGCACGGGTTTTGGATCTGCCTCCTGTAGATGCCAATAATATCACAAAATTGATGTCCTCAGTACCTAAAGTCAATTTGAAAGACTGTCTTACTGAATCCAAAGAATTTGCCGAAGTGATGAAAAGCAACGACCTCTATAGTTCCATTTTAACCTACAGTATGGTTCTTGAAGGCCTGATCCGTCAAATCGGGATCCACGCTGCAGGTGTTGTGATAGGTCCCGGAGATCTAAGCGATTATGTCCCGCTGGCTATCAGTACCCAGAAAGATGACGAAGGTGCGGTTCTGGTTCAGTATGAAGGAAAGTGGCTGGATGATCTGAAGCTCTTGAAGATGGACTTCTTGGGCTTGAAGACCCTGACCTTAATTAAAAAAACACTTACTTTGATCAAAAAATATAAGAACGAAGATGTGGATATCGATAATGTAAATCTCGAAGATCCCTTAACCTACAAACTTTTTGCCGACGGTCAGACTGACGGAATATTCCAGTTTGAATCTGCGGGCATGAAGAAATATCTCATGGAATTGAAGCCTTCAGTCTTTGAGGATCTGATCGCAATGGTGGCTTTGTATCGGCCGGGTCCTATGCAGTTTTTTGTGAAATTCATTCAAGGTAAGCCTAAACAGGAAAAGATTACTTATTTCCATCCATTGACAGAAAATGTCCTCAAGGAGACCTACGGGGTGACTGTCTATCAGGAACAGCTGATGCAGATCTCACGAGAACTCGGTGGTTTAACCGGTGGTGAAGCAGATACTCTGAGAAAAGCCATGAGTAAGAAAAATACAGATATGATGCAAAAACTCTATTCCAAATTTGAGGAAGGCTCTGCCAAGAATGGATTAACTCAGGAACTTGCCAAGCAAATCTGGGAAGAATGGCTGGATTTTGCCAAGTATGCGTTCAATAAAAGTCATGCAACCTGTTATGCCTTGGTGGCTTATCATACAGCTTATCTTAAATCTCATTATCCTGTGGAATTTATGACAGCTTTACTTTCTTTGGAAGATGATCTGTCGAAGATGCCCTACTTCCTGGAAGAATGCAAGAATATGGGGATCAACATTGTTCCGCCCAACATTAACAAGAGTGAAAAAGAATTCAGCATTCATGGTGATGAAATTCTCTTTGGTCTGAAAGGCATTAAGAATGTGGGAGATGCAGCTATCAATGCCATGCTCAATGAAAGAGAAACCAACAGTGATTTCAAAGATCTGTTTGATTTAGTAAGCCGTCTCGACAATATGGCTGTGAACAAATCAGTGCTGGAAAGTCTTATCTATGCCGGTGCTGTGGATGAATTACCGGGGAACAGATCACAGAAGTTTGCCGTAATTGAAAGAGCCATCGAATATGGATCATCTCAGCAAAGTGATAAACGCAGAGGACAAGCCACTTTTTTTGATGCGTTCATGGATAATGATGAGGATGAGTACAAACCAGACTTACCTCAACTCGAGGACTGGCCTATAAATTACCGTCTGGAACAGGAAAAGAAGATTCTGGGCTTTTATGTATCCGGTCACCCTTTGATGCGAAGAAAAGAGATCCTGTCGTATTTTACGAATATAGACACAAAATCAATTTCAGAAGAAAATAAGCCTGTACCCGGTAGTGTGTTTATTGCAGGGGTTGTTACAGGTGTGATGAATAAAAAAGACCGTAAAGGTTTGCCTTATGCAATTGTCACGATGGAAGATCTATATGGAAAATTTGAAATAAGCTTGTTTAATAAAGATTATGATAATTTCTTCAGAGTGATCAAGGATGGTCTGGAGCTCTTTATCATCGGCAAAAAATCTTCCTACAAGGATTCAGAAGATGCCCTGTTAAGAATCATTCCGCACAAGATTATGCTCTTTGAGGATTTACCCGCTAAAACATCCGGGGATGTTGTTATTAGTATGCATGAAGATCAGATCAATACGAATTTAACGAATCAAATAGTGAGAAATATTCATGAATACCCCGGAAATTTTAACATTCAATTTAATATATTGACAAATGGTTTTAAATCTCTAACCTTACAGCCAAGGAGTTATAAAATTTTCCCTGAAGAGAAGTTTATCAGGTTTTTGAAGCAAAATGGCATTAACTTCCAGGTTAAATTAAATATGGATAACTCCACAAGCTGAGGAAATATGAAGAAATCTATTTTCTTTCTTTTACTGTTTTCCTTTTGTTATTTGCATGCTGAAGAACTTATTTTTGACAGAGTAGGAGAGGAAACACAATTTATTTTAATGCTGCCTTATTATGATCTGTTAAAGCTAAAAACAGATAATCCTTCCCACCATTTTAGTGCTGTCGTTGATATTTTCACAAAAAGGGATAGCCAATTTCATAAGATGTTTGACATCTCTTTTACTGTGAATGACAGTACTGTCTTTGATGGTGAGTATTATCCCCTGATTTTTTCAGAAGTCATACCTTACGGCAGAAAAAATCTGAGGCTGCAAGTCTCTACAAAAGATTCCGGGATTATTTACGAAAAGAAATATGAGCTCAACATCCCCAGAGTCTCGCAGAACTTTGCTAAAATGGCTGTGATTACCAACAGAAACGGGATGTCGTTCCTGCCGACCCAAAACAAACTTAAAACAGATCTTGATTCGTTGTATCTGATCCAGAAAATGAGCTTCCTGCCGGACAGTGTCTTTCTCGTTGTAACCAAAGACTCCAAAAAAACTCAACACAAGCTTGAACCTCAAAAAGATCTGAATGTTATGGTTTCAGATTATATGGATGATTTTTACAGTGCAGAGCCCCGTTTGAATATTTATTATCAAAACAAACTTTACTCTCGAGGTTTTGATTTTTTTACAAACAGTAATTCCTTTAAAGAAAAGTACAGTCCCAAAGTCCAATTACGACAGATGAGAAACATTCTTTCGCAAAACGAATGGGCATCGTTTCAGTCTGTTTCAGAAAAAAGACTTCAAAGTGAAATAGACAGGTATTGGAAAAATCATGATCCCAATCCCCTGACAATTATTAATGAAAATCAGGAAGTATTCTATAATCGCATCACCTACGCTAATATACATTTTTCTATCCGGGGTTATAAGGAAGGCTGGGATTCAGACAGGGGAAGAGTTTACCTGAAATATGGTGCTCCTGATGAAATTGCAGAAGAAGTTTTACCTCTGGGAAGATTCCCGGCAATACTCTGGATTTATGAAGGTCAACAGAAAAAATTTTATTTCTACGATATAAAAGGATATGGTAATTATGAACTTAAAAAAACTATTGAAGACTAATGTCATCCTCGTTCTGATCATTTTCTTTGGATGCACCTCCCTCTTTGGAACTGAGTTAAATGTTGTAACCAGCCTCAGTCGATTTGCCAATGAACAAGGGCAGACAGTATTTGAAATCTCGTATAAAATTCTCAATGATCAACTTACTTTTATTAAACAAAACGATCAATTTGTTGCGAGCATAGAAGGCACTATCAACATTATTAAAGCTAACAGAATTTTAAAAACAGAGAAGTTTGACTGTCAGATTGGTGCAGTGAATCAACTCCAGACAAAATCAAACAGATACTTCTATCTGGATAAAATTTCTTTAACCCTGACCAAGCCTGGATACAATATTGAAATTCTTTTCAAAGATAAGAATTCGGAGAAGGAAACGGTTTGGCGTTCAGACCTTAAAGTTTTTGAGACTAAATCCATAATGAGTGACCTTGAGCTGTCTAAATCTGTTATTGCTGATACTTCCGGGATTATGGAGAAATTTAACCGTCTGGGACAGATTTATTTTGTAGAGCCAGGCAAAATGTTCAACACAACTCAGGACAGTTTGAATATTTATTTTGAATTATATAAGAAAGTTGAAGAGCCGGAAAAAGCATTCAAAGTGGAATATAAAATTTATAAGGAAAATAAACTCGTCTTCTCCGAAACAGATTCTACACTTATCCGTTTTTCTCCTTTGTGTACCTTAAAGAGTTATCCTATAATGAACTGGGAGGAAGGGAAGTATAAAATTTATTTGGGTGTTTATGATAAATCCAATACTCTTTTAGAAGATAAAGAAACTGAATTTATTGTATTTAAGGGAGTAGAAAAAATTATTCTCAGGATGTTCCCTAATGATGAAGATGAATATAAATTAATGAAATATTTTATGAATTCCAACCAGATCAAAACTTGGAATAACATTAGTAATGAAGCCAGAAAGGCTTTCATCGACAAATTCTGGGCAAGTAATGACAAAAATAAGGATGATGATAAAAACGATTTTTACGATCTTGTCAAAAGCAGAATCGAAACCAGCAGAAGCTTTGTCAGGTTCACAGATGGCTGGAAAAGTGATATGGGCAGAATCTATATCAAATACGGGAAACCTGAAAGCGTTGAAAAGAAAAGCACAGATGCTACAAACAAATACTCGGTAAAAGATTATCAAATTTGGAAATATATTGGACCGGACAGAACTTATGTCTTTGTGGATTTACAGGGAAGCGGTAATCAAAAGCTGGTTTATTCCAAGAATGATGACAGTGAATATACAGACCCCAAATGGAGAACATACCTCAACTCTGATTTTGATGAATCTAACTTAGACTATGAAAGTTCTCCCGACCTTTGGAAATAACTGCCGATGATCCATGAACTATTGAAGAATAAGAAAGTTATTCTGGCTTCTGTATCTCCTCGCAGAAAAGAAATATTCAATATGCTGGGTGTTAACTTTCTCCAGTTAGAAGCACCTTTCGAGGAAACAATAGAGGATACCGACCATGTTAACCCCAGGAAATTTGTGCAGAATCATGCACGTCAGAAAGTACAGTCACTCAGTTGTAAAATGGATGAGGATTGTTTGATTATTGGTGCCGATACAATTGTCTATCATCAGGAAACAATCCTGGGTAAACCTGGTGACTATCAACAAGCTTATGAATACCTTATGAATCTGGCAGGTAATTACCATCAGGTTTATACAGGGATTGCAGTCAGTTATCAGGGTAAAGTTGAGACAGACTTTACCAGAACAAAAGTAAAATTTATAGATTTAACAGATACTGAGATAAAGAGTTATTTAGCAACAAAGGAATCTTTTGATAAAGCCGGAGCTTATGGTATCCAGGGTTACGGAAGTCAATTCATCGAATCTGTCAGTGGTTGTTATTTCAATGTCATGGGCTTCCCGGTAACAACATTTTATCAATTACTGAAAAGGATGTTGGGATGATTCTTTTTACAAATGCAAACTTCCATTCTCTGAATAAGAATAATGATGTTTTTGGAGCACTTTTAATAGATAATGGAGTAATTAAACAAACTTTTAAACACTCTCTTTCAGTAATGGATGTACAAAAAATTGATCTCCAGGGTAAACATGTTTATCCAGGATTTATTGATACCCATACCCATTCGTTTGAAGGTGGATTGTACAGCCTTGGTACCGATATGGGTAAGGTAGAATCAATTGCAGAAGCTTTAACTTTACTTTCACAAGCCAAACCATTTGGCAATTGTCTCTTTGCCTTCAATTATGATGAGAACAGAATAAAAGAAAAACGCTTTCCCCTTATTACTGAATTGGACCGGATTTGCTCCGATATTCCTTTAATCTTACGCAGAGTCGATGGGCACAGCTGTGTGATCAATTCTAAAGCAGCTGCTTTGATCCCCTGGAAAACAAAGTTGCCTTCAGATTTCGACGGATTGTTGAGAAAAGAAGAAAATGACTTTGTGGCTCATTGGTTTCATAAGCACATTGATGCTGAACATATTCTGGAAATCTACCATCATTCTGCAGATTTAGCAGCTAAATCAGGGCACACAACAATCCATACTATGATCGGTGATGCTCAAAACGATTACCTGCACTATAAAATTGTCCGGGATAATTTAACTCAATTCAAAATAGATTTTATCCTGTATCCACAAATCTTCTCTATTACAAAAGCACTTGAACTGGGAGCTTCCCGCATCGGCGGATGCATTCTGGCAGATGGTTCTTTCGGCTCACATACGGCAGCATTGTTTGAACCATACATCGACCAGCCTGATTGTATTGGAACTCTATACAAAAGTGATTCTTTCTGGCAGGATTTTGTGCAAACAGCCAATCATAATAATTTGGCAGTAGCTGTTCATTGTCTCGGAGACAGAGCTGTGTCTCAAATTGTTAGATCATATCAAAAAGTACTGGAAGAAGATAACCGGGGAATCCGGCATCAGATCATTCATGGCGAGTTAATCTCTTCAAAAACTCAGGATATCATGCAAAAATACAACATTTCTGCTTCTATGCAGCCTATGTTCGATCACCTTTGGGGTGGGGATAAACAATACTATGCCCAGGTGCTTGGTATTGAAAGAGCACTGAAATCCAATCGGTTTGCAACTCTTACTGAAAAAGGTATCAATGTCTGCGGAAGTTCTGACTGGTATATCACTGAATTAAGTGCTTTAAAAGGTATCAATTCAGCCATGCATCATCATAACCCTGAGGAAAGATTAACTCTCGAGCAAGCCTTACATTTATACACAAAAAATGCGGCTTGGCTTTCTGGTCATGAACAAGTCAAAGGCTGTCTTGATATAGGGTTTGATGCAGACTTAACCTGCCTCAATCAGGAAATCTCACCTGATACAGATATAGCACAAATAAAAATTGATAAAGTTTTTAAGAGAGGTAAGCAAATTGCCGGAAATTAAAGAAGAAAGAATTCTCGAAATAATTAAAACAGAGTTTCAAATCCATCCATTGGCAACTCTGATAGATATTTACAAACTATTCTACCAATCAGCTTTCGGCCCAGGTCATATCATTACAAATGAAAACATCGCCAGACAATATTTTGATCTGGAAATAAACTCAACTCAAGAATGGGATCCAACTTACAATTGGCAGGATATCTCCTTTTATAATAATTACTATCGGGTTAATCTGAAAGTAATCGCAGATCAAATAATCGGCAGAGATGAACTTTTTGAAGCATTTCTGAACAGCCAGTATCTGGAAGTTAATCTTACTGATAAACAATGGCAGGAAGAGTGGAAATGGATTCAAAACATTCTGCTGCTTAACTATCCCGATTTAAGGAAAAATACCAGAGAAATTGATTATCTGGATTACATTCTGGCTGGATTTAATCACTATACACATCACAGTGAGATTTTTAAAAAACATTATTCTCCCCATTATCGTATAGTTGACTATAATTCATTCAATAATCTGCTGTTAAAGCATAATTTAGGAGGAACAAAGAATGTTCAGGAAGATAAAACCGGAAGCACTTGATAATAATGTGTTCGAACTGGTAGGACAAAAATGGCTGCTGGTTACTGCAGGAACAAAAGATAAATATAATATGATGACTGCCAGTTGGGGCGGCTTTGGTATCCTTTGGAATAAACCGGTATGTTATATCTTTGTCAGACCAACCAGATATACTTACGAATTTATGGAACAGGAATCTGTATTTTCCCTGAATGTCTTACCGGAAAACCTCAAAGAAATTCTCATGATCTGCGGCACTAAATCCGGTAGAGATCTAAATAAAATGGAAATTTCGGCTTTGACAAGCTTTAGCACAGAACTGGGTAACATCGGCTTTCAAGAATCCGAATTAATCATTGACTGTAAAAAACTCTATTTTCAGGATATCCAACCCGAACATTTTCAGGATCAAAGCATTCACAATCTATACCCTCTCAAAGATTATCACCGAATGTATATTGCGGAAATTGTGGAAATCAGTCAAAAAGAGTAAAGTGATTAATGGTTAATATACTTATCTGATTTGGTTTTAGAAAAGTATTTTTTTCAAGTACAGAAAACTAGAAACAGTAAACCACAAACGAAATTTAACCCTTTCTTTCTGGTGCTTTCAGAGAATGTCTCACACAGAATAGCAGTGCTCTGTGGGCCAGAGGTGGTAATGGTTTTTCAGTCGTGAGTCTAAAGTAGTCATTGGTGAGTGGAGAAATAGTTACAAATCACACCCTGGATCAAAAAAAATAACATAATTCGAAAAAAAATATTTACAATTTTAGAATGTTATTGCAACGTTGGTTTATGTATTTATTTTTTTCTTTGAGGTAATTATGATAAACAGAGTTTGTCCGCCTAAAAATCTCCATACAATACGGGAGCTTGTCGAAAATTTTAAGAATGCACCTGCAAATTGCATCGCCTTGAATATGAAAACAGAACAAGATTATTGGAAAATAACTTATCAAAAATTATATGAATATACTTATGCTTTGGGGAACGGTCTCCTTAATTTAGGATATAAAAAGGGTGACAGAATAGGTCTGATTTCCGAAAATCGCAACGAATGGGTGATGACTTATCTCGGAGTTACCTTCGCTGGTTTGGTTATCGTTCCATTTGACTCAATGCTCAAATCGGATGAACTCATCCATATCATAGAGAACAGTGAAGCTAAAATTATTTTCTGTTCTAAACAGTACTATGAAAAAATGCATGATATTCTTCCTTATTTGAAAAGTGTAAAAAAATTAGTAGTCTTTGATAAACCCAACGATTTTGTTAATGCGAAAATCCCGGAAAGTACCCGTGTCTCCAAGAGTGAAGTAGAAGTACTTAATTTTTATGATTTAATCGTCAAGGGTGAAAGCCTACGTACGAGTAAAAAAGATGAAATTCTGTCCTTAGTTATCAAAAAAGATGATATAGCAGAGATGATTTTTACTTCAGGAACGACAGGGATTCCCCGTCGTGTGCTTTTGTCTCACTATAATTTGATGGCCAATGGTGATGGTGTTCAGCAAACCACTGATCTGGGACCGACAGATAACTGGATTATAGTTTTGCCTTATCACCATACATATCCCACAATTCTGGGGATTTTTGTGCCTCTGATTACCTTTGGGATGATTACTCCTATTCCTACCCTCAAACCTAATATTCTGACTCAGACCATGAAAGAAACAGGAGCTACCTGTATTCCTGCTGTGCCTATGCTGATTGAAAAAATCTATAAGAGAATAATCTCTAATGTTAAATCCCAACCGACTCATATCAGGATACTGTTTTCTCTGATGTTCAAACTGAGCAAATATGTCTATGTTAAAACCGGTTTCAGACTTGGTGTATATCTCTTTAAAAAAGTCAGAAGAGAATTGGGAGTGGTTAATTTACGCTTCTTTATCTCCGGAGGAGGGCCCATTCCTAAAGATACGATCGAAGGCATGGAAGCTCTTGGTTTGATCACGATGCAGGGATATGGGCTGACAGAGACTTCTCCTGTTATTTCAAATACTGCTCCTATGCATAATCTTTCCGGTTCTGTCGGGTTACCCTTAGCCAATGTAACTGTAAAAATTGACACACCTGATTCCAATGGGAATGGAGAAATTCTAATCAAGGGACCTAATATTATGCAGGGCTATTATCAAATGCCAGAGTTAACTGCAACCGTAATAGACAAAGAAGGTTGGTTCCATACGGGTGATATCGGCTACCAGAATGAAGACGGGTATTTGTTCATTACAGGAAGATTAAAGAATGTGATAGTTACCAAGGGTGGTAAAAACATTTATCCCGAGGAAATAGAGAATAAGATTTTACTAAGTCCTTATATCGCGGAAGTTATAGCGGTAGGAAAAGAATTTCCGGGACAGGGAGAATGTCCTTATTTATATCTTTATCCGAATTTTGAAGCTATCTCCATTCTGGAAGAAGAAAGGAAAAAGAAGTTTGATGAGAAAGAGATCAATGAATTGATCAAAAAAGAAATCCGTAAAATTACGGATGGCATGGCAGAACATAAAATCCCTAAAGGCTTTGAGATTTCCTATGAAGAACTTCCTAAAACTTCTTCCAATAAAGTTAAAAGATACTATTTCAATAAAAAATAAATTTTGTATGATGCAGGTCTCGGTCTGTAATAATTAAGGAGCTGTTATGAACTCTGAGATAAGAAAGAGAATACTGGAGTTAAGAGGTCAACGTTTTAAACCTGAAGATTCATTTTTTTCTGAAATAGAAACCATGTTGAAATCTTGTCTTTCTGAAAATGATAGCCAAAATCTTTTGGATCTTTATGTTCTGAAAGCAACCGGCTTAATTTATAAACATGATACTGAAGGCATTAAGAATTGTTACAATCAGGTTGAAGAGATTCGCTTGAATAACCTGGATAATTCACAGATTCAAGCTGCTGCTAATCGTGCTATGGGTACCTATTACTGGAATTTCAATGACTATGCTAAAGCCCTGGACTATTTTCAGGCTGCTTTGCCTTATTCTGAAAATTTGTCTATGAAAGTTCAGACCAACCAAAGAATCGGTGTGACTTATTATAAGATGAGTGATTATAAGAACGCTTTCAAATATATGGAAGAAGCGTATGATTCAAAAAATGAGGTGAAGGACGATTTCAGTAGAGCTGATATGATTTCCTGGTTTGGTGTTATTCATGATGATCTGGGAATAAAAGATAAAGCTCTGGAATTAACTCAGGAAGCAATTACTATTAACATGAAAATCAACAATGAAAATGCTCTCTCAGCTAATTATAATACTATAGGACTAATATATATGGCTATGGGATATTATGAACAGGCTTTGGATAATCTCCAGGAAGCTGAGAAATTTGCTCTTGTAAATAACTCTGCCCATAACCTGGCTAATGCTTACAGTAATATTGCCATGATTTATCAAAAGCTGAATAAAAGTGAGTTGGCTATTGATTATTATGTTAAATCCGTTGAATACCGCAAGAAATGCAGTCAGTTAGATCTCCTGGTTATAACTTGTAATAGTTTGGTTAATCTTTATTTGAAGAAGGAGCAATTGGATAAAGCTCTTGAATATGCTGAAGAAATTCAAAAAATATCGGAAAAAATCACTGTCCCCAAGTCCAGAATTCAATATTTAAACAGTTTAATCCAGATTGGACTCTACCAAAAAGAATATGATAAAGTCATTGAATATCTAAATGAAAATTTAAAGATATCGCAGGAAATTAATCATAATAACAGTATTTTGAAGGTATATAGCTTGTTCTCCATCTATTATGAACAAATTGGTGATTATAAAAAAGCTCTCGAATATGAACGCTTGAGTACCTCTTTGGAATCTGATCTTAATAAGACTGAAGAAAAACGCATTATTGAGAACCTGACGATGCAGCACCAGCGTACGATCGTAAAACTTGGCATGGAAAATACAATTAAAGAAGAAAAAATCAAAGCTGTGCTGGCGATGGCTGTTACTGCTAACCATGAAATTAACCAGCCCCTGGCCTTGGTTCGTGGTAATCTGGATCTTTTGATTGATAGTCTGGGACAGGCATCAGATAAACAACAGAAATTTATTGATGGTGTAAATAAAGGAATAACCCGAATCAGTACTGTCCTGGAAAAGTTCAGAAGTAAAACCGACATCTCCTTTGTGGAATATGTACAGAATATCCAAATGGTGAGTTTTGATTAATTCAATGGTTTAATAAACGAATAATATTCCTTTTCTCTTAACTTGGAGGAGATGTTTGAGGTAGCTAACTAATCAGAATCCCATCTCGTTATGAGAATTTACTGCACCATACTTTTGTAATCCTTCAAGAAATATTAAAAAATTTTTAAAATAAAATCTGACATTTGCTAATATTTTTGTTAATATGTCGTGATTTAGTATTTAAAGGAGGAGATTATGAAAAAAGTATTACTTGTTACAATTGCATTACTATGTATTTACACCTTTGTTTTGGCTGATAATGCTCTCTATTTTAATGGTACTGACCAGTATGTGGATTGTTTATCAGATGCCAGCATCAGTAGTTTTCCTAATGGAATAACCTTGGAAGCTTGGATCTATCCTACAACTTTTGGTGCTAATTTCTGGGAAGATACCATACTATCCAAAGAAGGTGCCGGTACGCATGGATATTGTTTACGCAGCGGTGGAAATGGAATAATCGATTTTGCAGCGTCTCCAGGTGCCTGGGATTCTAGCAAGCATGTGGCTAGCTCTGATAATGCCCTGAGTTTAAATACCTGGCAACATGTCGCAGGAACTTATGATGGTACTATCATGGTGCTTTATGTAAATGGGGTTAACGCAGGCTCTCTGGTAACTAATCATGAGTTAGCAGATACAGATGGAAATTTATGGTTAGGTGCTTCAATGTCTTGGGGCAGATACTTTAATGGAGCTATTGACGAAGTAAGAATTTGGGATTATGCTCGTTCTCAAGTCAATATTCAAAATGCAATGAACAGTTCACTTACTGGGAATGAAAGTGGTTTGAAGGCATATTATAAAATGTCTGATGGTACAGGTATCATATTATCAGACAGTCAGACTGATGGACTCAATGACGGAACTCTTAACGGAATGGATAATTCTAACTGGGTTAGCGGATTTGTCCCAGAAACTCTGCCTGTTACTCTTTCCTCATTTACCGCTGTAGCTGCAAATTCAAATCTCGTTAGTTTATCCTGGACCACTCAATCAGAGAGTAATCTGGCTGGATATCATATATACCGTAATACAACAACGGATTTGGAAAATGCTGAAAAATTAACTTTCAACATTATTCAAGCCCAAAATCTCTCAAATTCATATACCTATTCTTATTCTGATAATACTTCAGAAGCAAATACAGATTATAATTATTGGCTTTATGCTCAGGAATTTGATGGTTCTCATACCTATTACGGACCTGTACACGTCAAAACAGGTGATAATACTCCTTCAACTCCGGGAGTTGAGTTGGTGACCAAACTTGATTCAACATATCCCAACCCCTTTAATCCTTCAACAACAGTTTCTTTTACTTTGAATCAGGATGAAAAAGTAAATGTAACAGTTTATAATCTAAAAGGCCAAAAAATAAGATGTCTTACAAATCAGTTCTATTCAAAAGGTAATTACAAGCTTGTCTGGAATGGAACAAACGATAATTCTCAAGCCTGTGGTAGTGGAATTTATTATTTCAAAATGGAAGCAGGCAACTATAGTAAGCTTACCAAAGCAGCTTTGATTAAATAAGTTTTCTGATTATATATAGCAACCGGTTTGAAATTTCAGACTGGTTGCTTTTTTTTAAAACCCGACTTCTGCATAAGTTGGGCTTAATTGCTTTAGTATTGAACATTATTTCTTAAAATCCAATACAATTGTTGTACCCTATTAAGTATAGAAAGAAACACTTTGCAGACAACTTTAAAATATGGAACACCAAGGATGAAGAAGGGGGCGAAGCAGTTAAGAGTTGAGACAATGAGCTCCTTTTCCGAGAGTTAGTTGTCCACGAATTAAGCGAATTATTCGAATTAGGAGTGAGGAGAACGAATTAGTATTTATGATGAGAAAGGGTAAAATCTTGAATAACTATTAATCAGAATGTATAAATTCTATTAAGGGGAAAGAGATTAGGTGGTTGTGGAATAATAAGGTCAGGGACTGCCTGAGTAATTATGTTTTATCTAATTCCTTGACAATAAAAGCGATTTATTATCTGTTTTGAAGATTAATTCTCCAGTATGTGCTAATAGTGTATTTGAGTATAATTATAGGAATTGAAGATGAAAGAAATTATCAAAATTACGAATCTTGTTAAAAAGTACTCTGATCTGACTGCTGTTGATGATATCAGCTTTTCAGTCGAAGAGGGCAGCCTGTTCGCCTTTTTGGGACCAAATGGTGCCGGAAAGACCACAACAATCAATATTATCAGCACTCTTTTGGAAAAGAGTGCAGGTCATGTATTTGTGGCAGATTATGAATTGGGAAAGAATGACGATCAAATCAGGAGAACTATTGGTATTGTTTTTCAGGAAAATACTCTTGATGATCTACTTACTGTACAGGAAAATCTTACTCTGAGAGCCGGGCTTTATGGAAAGACAAAACAGGAAACAACAGAAAGGATAAAGTCGGTAGCTGATTTGATGGGAATCACAGATATCCTGAAAAGGCGTTTTGGAAAGCTTTCCGGGGGACAAAAACGCAGAATCGAAATAGCCCGTGCAATGATGAGTGACCCTAGAATTCTAATTCTCGATGAACCTACTACAGGTCTTGATCCTCAAACAAGAATCAGCGTCTGGAATACAATCGCCAGGCTGCAGAAAGAACTTAAAATGACCATCTTTCTTACTACACACTACATGGAAGAAGCTGCCAATGCAGATATGATTGCCATCATTGATGCCGGGAAAATTGTTGCCTATGATACTCCTGGTAATCTTAAAGACAAATATTCCAGTGATACCCTAAACCTTGTTCCTGTTGACTTTGAGGAAATGAATATGATCATAATCCAAAAAGGCTATTCTCCCAAGAGATCTTCCGAGTTTTTGACAATTAATATTAAAAACAGTATGGAAGCATTCAAGCTACTTAAAGAATTGGAAGGCAAATTTACCTCTTTTGAACTCATCAGAAGCAGTATGGATATCATTTTTATCAATATTACCGGTCATGCTATTCGGGATAAGGAATAAAGGAGTACAATTATGAAAATTCTGATAATATTGGTTACACGAAATATAAAAGTATTTATGCGGGACAGAATGAGTGTTTTCTTTTCCTTCATGTCTGTACTGATCATCATCATGCTGTATGCTTTATTCTTGAGAAATATGCTGTTAAACTCAGTCACTTCTGCTTCGGGGAATCTTAAAGGCATTTCCTGGTTGGTAGACAGTTGGCTAATGGCAGGATTAATTGTTGTGAATTCTATTACAGTTACTCTGGGAATTCTCGGGCTAATGGTTACAGATAATACGGAAAACAAACTCCGCAGCTTTTTGGTAGCTCCGGTTAAACGCAGTATTCTGGTTTCCGGATATCTCGTTTCGGCCTGGATCATAGGAACAATCCTCACGGTCTTTACATTTATTCTGGGAGAAATCTACATCTGGATAAATGGGGGAGAGTTGCTCTCTTTTCTGCAGATATTAAAAGTTTTGGGATTGATCATACTCAATGTGTTTTCCGGGACAAGCATTATCTTTTTCTTCGTGACTCTGATCAAATCAAATGGAGCTTTTCAAACATTTTCAACTATATTGGGTACAATCATTGGCTTTATCACAGGTATTTATATGCCTATTGGAGTTTTGTCTGCTAATCTGCAATTATTCACTAAATTTGTTCCTGCCACTTACGGGGTTGCACTTATGCGGCAAGCCTTTATGGAAAAGCCTTTAGATAATCTCTTTTCCGGAGCACCGGAAAAAGCAGTCACAAGTTTTGAAAAATTCTTCGGTTCTCAGGTTTATCTTGGTGATTATCAGTTTTCTCCCTGGTTAATGTGCCTGATTCTGATACTTTCAGGTTTCCTGTTCATTGGATTGTCTGTTTTGACGGTCAGTAGGAAGAAAAAAGATTAGGCATTAGAGAAAAAATAAAAAATATACGTTGACACTATCTGTGACAACAGAATTCTATTCCTCAATTAAAAGGAGGTAATAGATGATAGATAAAGATCTCAATGATAAACTACAACAACTTGGTTTAACTGAATACGAAATCAGGGCATATGCCAGCCTTCTCAGTTCGGGAAAAAGGACTGCCACCGAGTTAGCACATTTGTCTGGTGTACCCAGAACCAAAACTTATGAAGTATTAGCAGGATTATCAGCTAAAGGTCTTTGTATTGAGATCCCGGATGCAGTACGGAAATACGCTGCCGTCGAACCTGAAATAGCGATCAAGACCCTAAGACTCAAATTTGAAGAAGAATTTATTACAAAAATTAACTTAATTGATGCTTTGAAAGATAATTTGGAAGACATGTACAGCAATCGAGATACAGAAGAGGATAATTCTTCCATTATTGAAGTGTTCAGAGATAAAAACACAATCTGGCAGAAAGTTCAGGAACATCTTTCCAAGGCACAGGAAGAGATCATGGTCTTTTCCAAAGAACCTTATATTGTATCAGTTAGTCATAGTGAAGACAGTATGAAAAAAATCAACAAAGATGTAAAAATATATTCGATTTATGAAGAAAAAGATTTCATTAAACCTGAATACTATAATGGGATCGTCAATTTCAGTTCAGAAGGTGAAGAAGTCAGAATCATCAAAAATCTTCCTATTAAAATGACTATTATTGATTCTTCTATTGTTATTCTTCTGGTCAAACAGAGAGCGAATGCAGCCGACAGCTTGTTGTGTATGATCATTAATCAGCCGGATTTATCTAAGACCTTTAAATCAATTTTTAACTTCTTCTGGAAGCAAGGCAAAAAAATATCTCATTATACAGAAAAAACAAAAATCTAAAAAATAAGGAGAAATGATGAACGTATCCAAATCAAGTGTCATCCTTTTAGTTATCCTGACTATTCTCATCGGTAGTCTGGGTGCACAGAATTTTATCCAGATCGGAAATGGCACGACTTCAACTCCCATGCCAATTTATTCAATTTGGAATTATGGCTGGTCAAAATCAATTTATGACTGCTCCACCTTTGGAGGACCCAAGACAATATCTCAATTGGGATTAAATCAGCTGAACAATTCTACTCTCTTACTTACCAATCAAAAAGTATGGATGAAACAAACAACTGCAACCAACATCAATGGAAACCTGGGATATGAAACACCGGAATCAAACGGATATACTTTGGTTTATGATGGACCTTTCCAGTCTGCGAATGGTTTGAACTTAGTTGATATTACAGATTTCAATTATACAGGCACAGGCAACCTGATGATCCTCTGGGAAAACAGACATGGAACCGAGTCTTATTCAGGACCGCAATTTGCCGGAACTGATATTCCTGTTGGTACAGCTTTGATCGCTTGCCTTGGAGCCGATAACGGTATTCCTGCAGGTAACGGCTGGGAGCCTTATCCACGGGCATTACCTAATATGCGTTTCTACTATTTATCTAATGCTCCTGGTAATCCTGACAACCCAAGTCCTGCGAATAATGCTTTTAATATACAACCCGAAACTCAGTTAAACTGGACTTTCGGTTCAAATACTGCTACTTATGATCTGCTTTTTGGAACCAGTCAAAACAATTTGACTACAGTTGTTAATAATGCTTCTGTAGCGGGATTAACCGGTACATACCAACCTCAGAACCTACAATTCAACACCCAGTATTTCTGGAAGATTATTGCCAGAGGTTCAGATCAAAGTACAACAGAAGGGCCTGTATGGAGTTTTACGACTCGAATGCTGATCAGTCAATTCCCATATCAGCAGGATTTTGAAGGACATCCCCACAATTTACCACCTTATGAGTTGTCTCAATGGATGCCTGAAGGATGGCAAAAGTCAGATAACAATTGGGATCTCAGAGTAGGTTTTGGTATAGAAAGTGATACTTCTGCTTGTATGGCTGTAAGTTATACTCATACTCAGCCCTCATACCTGTTCTCACCCAGATTCAATATTACACCTGGATATCGTGTAAAATTCCAATGGACTGACAGAAGTGCCTTCAGAATTAATGATCATGACACCACTTATTTCGAAGTTTCCTCGAATGGCGGAACAAGCTGGACGACTCTGGAAGCTTTGACAACAACTTCTGAAAATGATAATTGGATGCTGTCTCAGCATATTTTGAACGGAATCAACAGCAACAATGTCTTTTTCCGTTGGAGAGATGTCACTGATGGTTCTTTATATGCCAGTGGAACAAGAATAGACGCTTTCACCGTAGAAGCCGTTCCTATGGATGGTGAAATTCTCATCAGACCAACTGCTTTAAATTTCCCGGCTACTGCTGTCGGCAATTCTGTAACTCTGCCGATCACAATCAAAAATCTGAGTGGAAATCTCAACATTACCGGTATTCAGGTTACTTCACCTTTCAGTGCAGCATATCAGGGTGTTTTGGCTCAGGGTGATTCTGTGGTAGTGCCTGTAACCTTCCAGCCGACAACTGCAGGGAATTTTACCCAAACTTTAGCTGTCCAGATCAATGGTAATTACCAGGGACAGAATACTATCCAGATCACTGGTTCCAGTTCTACAGCATTAACTTCTTTCCTGGAGACCTTTGACGCGGCCGTAGTTCCAGCGTTGCCAACAGGCTGGACCAAACTCAGAACAGCTAATAACCAATTTACGGATATTACAACCTCAGCCAATAGTTCTGATTCTCACTCTCCAGCTAATTTTGTCAAAATGCTGAATTTTGATGATGAAATTGGCTCAACCTTGATTTTAGTTAGTCCTCAAACCACAGGCTTTGAAGTAAATCAGCTTACTTTCTGGGCTAAAACCCAGTGGCCGAATGCCAGAATGCAAGTTGGTACTTTGACTAATCCGGTTGATGCTTCGACATTCGTACCAGTACAAATGATTTATCCCACAGCAGACTATGCCCAATACACGATCAGTTTTACAAATATTACCGATATCAGAAACATTGGTTTCAAGAAGATCTGTGGAGATTCTTTAAGCTCAATTTATATGGATGATGTTTCCTGGCAGAATGGTAACCAGCAAAATCCGCCACTGCCAAGTGATGTTGTTGCTCCTTTGAACAATGCCGTAAATGTTGCTCAATCTCCATTACTGCGTTGGACAATTGCAGCCGGTTTACCTACAGCTTACAAATTGTTTGTTGGAACCGATAATCCTCCGACAAACATGGTGAATGGTCAGGATCTGGGTAATGTTCAACAATATCAGATCAGTTCAGTTATTCCTTATGCAACTCCAGTTTACTGGAAAGTTATTCCTTACAATCAATACGGAGATGCCGTGAATTGTCCTGTATGGCAGTTTACAATCATGAACGATCCCAGTGTTACAGCTTTTCCTTGGCTGGAAAACTTTGATACCATGCCTGGTATGATCCAACCCTTAGGCTGGACAGTTCTTAATCTGAATAATGACACAGCCACCTGGAAGACGATCAGCAATCTGAATCAGCCGGGTATCGCTTACAGTCAGCCTACTGCACTGCATTGTCCCTTCAGTTTCAGTACCCCGCAGAATGACTGGATTTTCACGCCACCTATGACGATGAATGCTAATACTACATATCGTTTGTCTTTCTATTATCATATCATGACCAGTCCCGAAGGTGTGGAACTACCGGAAAAAATGGAAGTTAAATGGGGTAATGCTGCATCTCCCGATGCAATGAATATTGAACCTTTATTCCAGGATGAGAATATCCTTAATCTGGATTACCAACAGGCAGTTCAACCCTTCACAACAAACAATGCCGGTCAGTACTACATTGGTTTCCACAGTTACAGTGATCCGATGATGTGGTTGTTGATTCTTGATAATATCAAAGTTGAAGAAGTAAATGCAGTGAATGATGTATCTGCTGAAAGACCTGTTGTTCTCCAACAGAATTATCCAAATCCTTTCAACCCCTCAACAACAATTTCTTTCTCTTTGTTCAATCAACAAAATGTAACCTTGAAAATATATAATTCCAAAGGCCAGGTCGTGAAGACACTTGTTAATGGAAATACAGCTAAGGGTACTCATAATGTTGTTTGGAACGGAAAAGATGATAATGGCAAAACAGTGGCCAGCGGTCTGTATTTCTATAAGTTAAAGACCCAGCAAGGCACTTACAACCATAAAATGCTTTTAATAAAATGAGGACTAGCGTCCAGCATATTTAGCAGATATCATACTAGAGGAGCTTGATATTCTTGTCTTCTCTAGTCATATGATGCGAACATAAAATAGGGACTAGCGTCCAGCACCATTAGCATGGAGCATATATAGGCTAATCCCAAATGAGAAAACCTCAAGAATAGAATAGAACGAAAAGAACGACCGGTCTGAATCTTCAGGCCGGTTTTTTTATATACTGTTGTTTTATTGGATAATATGAAAATGTGGGTACAAAAAAGGGCAGGTTTTAAGCCTGCCTTTTGTATAAATAGTATTATAAATTACGGAAAGGGTTGTCTTCCGGAACTTCTCTTTTTTGATTAGCGAATTGTTTCCATTCTTCATCAGATCTGGATCTTCTGCCTCTGTCGTTACGAGGTTCACGATGATCTCTGGGATCTCTTTGATCTCTGGAGTCTCTGGGTTGTTGTTGTTCTCTGGCCTGTTGTTCGTCTCTTGGAGTCATTTCTGGCATATTTTCAGGTTCGAGAGAAATTCTTTTCTTAGTTTTATCAATTTCCACAACTTTCAGAGAAATGATTTCACCGATATTAAGTTTGGATAACTTCATGTTGGCTCTTTTGATCTTACCGGCTGGTAATAAACCTGTTAAACCATCTTGTAAATTGATGAAAGCACCAAAATTGTTCACGCTTTCAATACGGCCTTCAACCATTGTATCAAGAGTTAATAAGGTATCTATATCTTCCCAAACATCTTTTTGCAAAGCTAAGAGGGAAAGGGATATTTTTCTTTCTTCAGGAACAAGACGGATGATCATGGCATCAACTGTGTCGCCTAAATTAAGGACATCGGAAGGATGATTGATCTTTCTGCCTCTGCACATCTGAGAGATAGGAATAAGACCTTCAACGCCAGGCTGAAGTTCTACGAAGGAGCCGAAGTTTTCGTGTCTGAGAACACGGCAGGTTACGATCTTACCTTCTTCAAGATCAGCGAAAGCTGCTTCTAAAGGATTATCTTGCAAAGCTTTTAAACTGAGAGAAATCTTATCATTTTCTTTTTTAATGATCTTAACTTCGAGTTCGTCACCTTGTTTTAAAACATCTGCTGCATTTTCAATTCTAATCCAGGAGAATTCGGAAATATGTAATAAACCTTCAATTCCGCCTAAATCAACGAAAGCACCAAAAGTAGTTACTCTGGTAACAACGCCTTTAACTGTAGAACCGAGTTGGATCAGGTCATTAAGTCTTTCTCTGTTGTCGGAGTTTTCTTTTTGGAGTAAGCCTTTTCTGGAGACAATAATATTTCTGCTGTCTTCCATTTCTGTGATCATGAAATTAAATGTTTTGCCTAAATAATCATCTGCATTTGAGGATGGTCTGAGGTCAACTTGTGATACAGGACAAAAGGCTCTTACACCAAATACATCCACTGAGTATCCACCTTTAACCTGGGCAAGAACTTTACCTGATACAGGTATTCCGCCAGCAAAAGCTTCTTTAACCAATCTCTTGTTGCCGTGTGAACGGTTCAAACTCTTGGAAATAACAATGTCACTATCAGTAATTCTGACTACAAAACCCTTGAGTATATCTCCGATCTGCAGTGTTAAATTACCCTTGTTGTCCATGTATTCGCCAATTTCAGCATAAGCATCTTTCTTACCGCCAATATTAACAAAAATAAAACCGTTGTTGATACTTATAATTGCACCTTCAACAACATCACCTTTTACGACAGCTTTCTCATTAGTGAAAGATTCATTGAGCATAGCTCCAAAATCTTCGGTTTTAACAGGCTGAGCCTGTTGATTCTCATTTGTGTCCTGTATGTTATCTATCATACATACTCCCTTTGTTCTTGCTTTTATAATTTTCTATTAAGGACGGTCAAAAAAGCTGACTGTGCTACTTTTAGAAAAAACCATATGAATACAAAATTTTTGAGAACAGTTATAATGTCCAGTTATTTATTTAATTAGTTTGAGGTTACACAACAATATGTACCGTTATAGGGGTAAAGCAGTTAGTGGTCAGTGGACAGTGGGCAGTGGCCAGGAGGAAAAGAAAAAGGATTGAGACCAATTCGCGGGGGATTTCCCACCAAGAGTTTTCCACTGTGGGACTCTGTGAATTCCTCTGTGAAACAAAAAAACACTGGGTAGTTTCATAGGAGATAGGATGGAGAAGATAAATGTTGCTTAAAAAACAAAAAAGGATTTTTAGGTTTATATGAAAAAAGAGACAGTTTTGAAGAAGACAGTGAGAATCTCCACGATAGAGGGAGTATTTGCCCAGATCCATTGTTCATTGGCAGTGGTTGGCAGTGTGTTTCTGACTAAATTTGCCGTACTGTTGAATGCCACGGCTATCCAGTTCAGCATATTATCTGCGATAGGGCAATTCTCTCAAATTTTTCAGCCTCTTGGAGTAATTCTTACCAGGAAATATAAATATCGTAAGAAGTCAGTATTCTGGTTCTCCGGAATAGGACGTTTGTTTTCTTTCTTCTTTGGGTTTATTCCCTTTTTGTTTCTACCGGAAGAAGGGATCTGGATCTTTTTAGCTCTTTGTTTGATAAGTTCATCTTTACAGGCGATCGGGGGTAATATCTGGATTTCCTGGATTTCAGATATGATTCCTCTACGGATCAGGGGCAGGTTTTTTTCCAACAGAAACAGGTATTTGATGTTCGCAGGACTGGTCACAAGTTATTTACTGAGTGTTTTCATTGATACTTTTGATAAGCATAACAACATAATTTCCAAATATTTACCTATGATCACTAATCTGGAATTCTTTAAAGCGGAGAATCTGGTTTATGGGTTTTTGATTGTTTTTACAATTGGTACTATTATCGGAATCATGGGGCTTTTTATTCTGAACAGACAGCCCGAGAAACCGAAGTTCATTGAGGATAGTGATGTCCGGGAAATCCTGATCGATCCTTTCCGGGACAAGAATTTCCGTGCTTTACTGGTATTTGGCGGATGGTGGATGCTGGCTGTCGGCATAGGTGCTCCTTTCTGGGGACCTTTCATGATTAAGAATCTGGGCATGTCTTTGCTGGAAATGCAGTTGTATGCAACTGTTCAGTCTTTTGCTTCAATATTCTCACTGAAAACCTGGGGCATAATCATCGACAGGTTCGGTAACAAAACAGCGATGCGGATTGCCATTATCATTGGGGGCTTTAATCCCTTGCTCTGGTTATTTGCCTCTGCCGACTTCTATTGGTACCTCTATTTTGAGGCAGCAATTTCCGGGGTAATGTGGGCCGGAGCAGGAATTGTCTCCACAAACTATGTATTATCCATAGCACCCAGGAATAAATCTCAGATCTATTCCGGCATCTATGGAGCTTTCACTGGAATTTGTATGGTGGTTACCATGCTGATCTCAGGGGTATTTCTTCCCCCTGCTTTGAAAATAGGTAATCTGGAAATCATCTCAGAACAGGTATTATTCGGTTTAACCGGATTATTCCGCTGGACTGCTATTATCCCGCTTCTCTGGATCCATGAACCGAATTCCAAGCCCTTAAGACTGGCCTTATCCTTCCTGAATCAGGGTTTGACTTATAAGGTTATCTCTTTTTCCAATTGGATGTTCAGGAAGAAATAGTCTAAAATCTGTCCGACCAGTCCGACATGTCAGACCGGTCAGACAGGCAATAATTACATCTTAAGTTTTACTAAATAAGTATTTGCTGGTTGCTTGTGATCTTTGATTAATGCACCAGGTCTCCCTTTAAGCAGGACATGAACCTCATTATTTACAACAAAATCACCGAGCAATGAATAGAAATAAGGTTTATCCTTCTTAAGGACAGTTTTTCCGATAATAGAGTAGTCGCGTTTACTAAGCAGGGAAATTTCAGAATCATCTTTGTTAGAGGAGACAAATCCAATTGTATTGTTGTTAACAACAAATAGTTTGATTGCTGATGTCAGCACATTGGGTTTGAATTCTTTCAATAATTGACCTTTCTCATTTATGATATTTAAATATGTGTTTTTAAGATCAGTTACTTTGTAATATTTGACCAATAAGAGATTATCTATATATCCAACTAATGAATACTTTTTCTTTTTCTTACTAAAATATCCACTATCAAAATGATTCAAAACTATACTTTGAGGATTGCTTAAATCAATATCCGCGATATCGAGTTTCGTGAAGAACCAAAACTTCCTAAAATATGTAATTGCAACTCTTTTTCCGCTCTCCTGCCAGTGTACTAATGCCTTGTCTTCACTAGTGGGGGAAAGTTGATTGAAAATTCTGGCATCAATCCCCTTCACTTCTCCAACTTTATCTAAATTCATATTATAAATAGTTAATTCGTGCTTCTTGAATAACCATAACCCTTTACTCTTCCAAGTAAAAATATAGCTTTTACTAAATCCATATTTGTTAAATTGGTTTAGAATTGATGAAGTTGCCTTAGTTTTATAGGAATACTTGTAAAAAGTTTTAGCTTTAGCATCGAAGCAAGTAACATCATTTGAATTGGCATGTAAGATTTCCAAACCGGTTTTTAACGAATAGGCTGCAAAAATCGGGTCATTCGGTTTGCCTTCTACGATTCTGGTTACATTTCCATTCTTAAGTATTAAAAAAATATTATCCGGACCATTCGAATTATCCAATGTGCGGAGTGAAAAGGCACCTTGTTTTTTTTCACTATAGACAACAGAATTTGAGATTTCTTTCAAATCACTATTAACAACCTTTCTCTCAACTTTAACAGTATTGTTTTCTTCAAAGACTCTGAATAAATAGTACTGATCACCAACCAAAACAACTGTTTTAAACTCAGTGGGAATGAGTAAACTGTTATCCTGGGTTAATTCCAAGGCTGACATCATACTCAAAATAAACAATAGTAACGCAACAACAAGAACTCTTTTCATAAAACTCCTCCGATATTCATTCTCAACTGTGGTAGTGTTATGGTACAGTGATATTATTGTCAAGGTGTTTTTTTAAGGTAAGCAATCGGACATGTCTGACCAGTCCGACTCGTCTGATAAGTCAAAAGAAAAGGGGTGCAATTACTTGCACCCCCGGATATCTTCAAGCCAGTCTGAAGACAGGCTCAACATATATGCTGGACATTAGCCCCATTTAGTAATCATATAAGATGACTACAGGAATGAGAGTATTAACATCTCACATATGTTATCCGCATAATATGCTGGACGCTAGTCCTATTTCATCAGGATTACTTTTCTGGAAGAAGAGAATTTGCCTGATTTCATATTGAAGAAGTAAACACCGCTGGCGACAGTATTGTTATTATTGTCTTTGCCATTCCAGGTTACTTTGTGATTACCAGAATTCATAACTTCATTAACCAAAGTTCTTACTTTCTGACCTTTGAGGTTATAGATGTCGATACTGACCTGACCTTTATCTTTCAAACTGTAATTAAGAGTTGTTTCAGGATTGAAAGGATTAGGATAGTTA
>CAYQPF010000002.1:0-124280 GCA_964419225.1 uncultured Candidatus Cloacimonadota bacterium
GGATAGTCGGTGAAACAAGCCAATATATTGCGGGCATTGTCATATTTGTTGCACGGACAGCTTTGGTTCCGCTATGAATTGCTGACGGATCCCAGGCTTGTTGCCAACCCATACCGGAATCACTCATGAAGTTGGCAGGATTAAGATCCAGGTTTGCACCTGAGGTATAGTATCTATTCCATTCATTGGAAGGAACCATTTCTGTTTCGAAGTCTTCAGTTAATATGCCTGCATAAGGAGTTCCTGTTTGGAAAGAATGGACTAAAGATGCGGTTCCTGCATTAGAGTTATGTTCAACAATTCTCCAGTAGTAGGTAGTGTTGGGCAAGAGAGCGGTTGGATGAGAGTATTGCTCAAAAACAGTAGAGCCGTTTCCGAGAACTTTAGCGGAAACTTCGGAATTGAAGACTGCGTCATAGTTACTGGAGAAATAAACTTCATTCCAGGTAAGCGGGTGCTCCTCATCAAAGCTGTTACCCCATTTTAAAGTTGGATTGGCAAGAATATCAATATTTGTTGCTGTATCGGTGGGGTAATAAGGGGAAGCAGCAAAAGGAGCACTGTAATAAGGCAGGAAGTTGTTTTCATCTGCACCGATATCAGGAGTTGAGACATTTCTGATATTATCGTCAAAGTCAGTTGTAATATAGGTGTAGTCCAAACCCTCAATAAATCTTCCTCTGCTTTCAACAAGAGTATTCTGCAGATGACTGATATGTAAATTGACAGAGTTTGTAAAATGGGGGTTGTCAAAATAGGAATTCTGGTCATTTCCAGTAGCAGATTGCCAGGATGTCAGATTTGTTCTATATCCGTCATAATATCCAAGATAACCGTTAGTAGAGTAGGGAACATAATAGATATTACGGTTGAAGATAGAAGAGGTGTTATAGAAGAGGTTGTTTACATTAATAAAGGAGGCAAAATGTTTAGTTTCAGGAGTTTGAAACTGAGTCCAATTCGTGAGAATATTATTAGTGAATCTGACATTGAATAAACCATCCTGATAGAAGCAATAGCTATTTTGATTTTTATTGGAAATTCTGATGGAATTGAAATCAATCTGAGCATTCGCATTGTTGTAAATTCCGTAAATTGTACCGATTGAGTCAGTGAGGTTAATCATATTATTATAGATAGTAGCACCTTTATTAAAAATACCATAAGAGGTTGCACTGCTTAGAAGCGAAATGTCATTGTTAAAGATCTTACCATTTGAAGCCAAGATGCCATAAGCAAGCCCATTAGGTTTGATGTACTTGATAGTATTATCATTGAGAGTGATATTGTTTTGGTAATCGGCATAAATTCCGTAGGAGACGGCTTGACCGAGTCCCAGGGCATTGTTATCCGAACCTCCAATAGTACAGTTTTTCACAGTATTGTTATAATCTCTTGTTGTGGGTGTAGTGGAGAAGGCATTATTGAAGTAAATGCCATTTTGAGTTTTGAAGATACTAAGGTTATCAAAAGTGTTGTCGGAGTTGGTAGCACTGGCAGTTAAGGGGTTATATACAGCCCAGACAAAAACTCCGTTATTAAACCCTGTGATATTAGTGTTTTTTATGGTATTATAAGAAGCACCATAATTTAAATGATCATTAGAAATAAGAATGCCGTAAGAACAATTATTGTCTTCACATTCAAGATTAATTCCATCCCAAGTGACATAATCTGCACCTTTCAAATGGAATCCGAAGTCATAAGGGTTATTTAAATCACCAGAAGCCATGACAAGGGGATTATTTCCGGTTCCAAATTTTTGGAAGGTTACCGTTTTGGAAGATTCACCTAATACATTAAGCGGAAGGAGATTTTCATGGTAGGTAATTCCAGACTGAACATTAAAAACAACATGGCCGGAAGCACCTGTTGCATTAATGGCGTTAATGGCAGAATTTAAGGATCGATAATTTCTGCTCGTAGAAATCGTTGGGTTCACGGAATAAGTACCGCTCATTGGGACTCTTTGTACAACAGATACATCATCAATATTCCAGCCAGTGTATTCAAGAGTAGCGTCGCTGTTATAGGAAAACATGATTCTGACATTAGCTTCATTAGCTGCATAGTTAGCCAGTTTCAGCCAGTGTTTAGTCCAGGCAGTTTCCTTCCAGAAATCAACAGTTTCAAGAGTAATCCAGGGTTCATTATTAACAGATATTTTGACAGTACCCACATCCCTTCCGGTACCCTCGAACTGGGAGAAGCTCCAGAATTCGAGGACAGGATAATAATTTCCGGTGCAATTGAAGACAGGAGATATTGCAACATTTTGATTATCTGAATACGCATTTGGAAGGTAGTTCCCATCCAGATTAGTAGCTAGAATATTGGTTTCTGAGTGGGCAGTATTGCAGACATTATTCATAGTAGGAGTACCAATAGCAAAGCAACCGTTGAGAATCCAGCCTTGATTAGTTCCGAAACTGTCACTCCAAATTGAGGGGAATAAACTGAATTCATAGGGTTCTGAGATAAGTATGGAGGGATTATTTGATGAGGCAGAAGCTATAGTATAAAACTTGAAATGAATTGAAGTATATTGACCATCCCATGTGTCCACATGAGAATTAGTAAAAAGGTCGGTATATCTGGCTAATTCATCCCAAGTTTCACCATCATAGCTATATTCAATTCTGTGCATTCCGGAGTAGTAAGAATAATTATCAGAGTTATTCCAAGATATCGTGTAGTATCCATCAGAAGACCAATTGGCAACAATATTATCTGGCAGGACAAGTTGAGTATAATACCAGGAAGTACTTGAGATTTGCTTTTGATTGAGAAAATTGGAAATTGTACTATCATGCGTATAAAGCATATTGTAACTGATATTTAGTCCTGCATAATCAGCAAGATTAATAAGGTTAGTGATATTTTCAGGAATGTTGCCGGATAATTTATTACCAGCGAGTCCCAGATAAGTTAAGGAAGTATATTCACAAAGTTCAGCAGGAATGTTACCTGTTAGCAGGTTATTACTCAGATTCAGAAAAGAAGGATTACTGGCCATGCTCAGAAGATTTCCTGGGATAGGACCTGTAAGCTGATTATAGCTAAGATTGACAGATGACCAGCGAATACCGTTAGCGGGGCATACTATATCACCGACTAACTGATTATGTGAGAGATCAATTTGGGATATTGGATTAATATTGATAGAAAAGTTTTCGTTAATTGTACCTGTGATTTGATTATTATTAAGAGTGATAATATTAACAAAGATCGGAAGTTTTGAAGAACCGTCTGTTTTGTTGATACTTCCGCTGATACTATTATGATTCAAATATATAGAGGTTAAGAATCTTCGAGGGAGAGCACTAAAATCTGACAATTCACCACTGATAGTATTATGGCTGAGGTTTAAAGTATGCATAAGAGGGAATCTTCGCCAGTCAAAGTTCCCTAATGATCCATTCAGATTATTATATGGCATAATGATTGATCTAACCCCATACTCGTAATCTCCATTTTCATGAAGAACATTGCCAATTAAAACGCCATACCAGTTTTCTTCGGTTCCCGAGGGCGTAAATTCCCCGTTAGTTTTCCATCCTGTATTATCTTCCCAGTTATCGCCGTTAGTGGCATTATAGATGTCTATCAGAGCTTGTCTTTCAGCACTGCTCAGTACTTCGGAAAACATAACTGAGACAGCAAATAAATTCATTATTATTAACAATAATATATTTTTTTTCATTAATCCTCCAAGGTATTGTACCCTAATCCAAAATTTGAAGGAGAGGGTTTTCTTTGTCAAGAAAAACCGGAACAAAATTAATATTAACGGATAAAGGAAAGTCTCTAATGAGTTGACTTCGAAGCATATAGCAGGTTAAAAATAATTAGGGTTAATGGTTAGAGGTTAATGGAGAATGGTAATGAGTAATGTGGTGGATGGATAATAGTTAGTGGATAGTTTTAGTCAAGTTTAGCAAATTGTATTGAATAGCAGCCAGGTAGATGAAGTAAGTATAGATCCCGATGGCAGAGCTGAGTGAGACATTAACATATTGTTCGGCTATTTCGAAATTATCACTGAGGATAAATTTAAGGATAATGGAGCCTATCATTTGCAAAATGTACAAGACACAAATGCCAACGATATAGAACAAGATCACGAGAAAGAATTTTGGGAGAACACCTTTGCTTAGGAATTGGACAAAGATCTCAGAGTTAGGTTGGTTGAAGCACATGAGAAAGGTTATGATTGAAACTATGAAATTGAATCCAACTGCATTAACAACAATAAAACGGATGCCAGGGGCAAAATGGAGACCAAAAATCATAGTAATTCCTGTTACTTGGGAAAGGAGAAATGGCATGGCATACTTAGTTCCAGTGAAATCAGACATATTAAGTTTATGCAGGAAGAAAATTTCAGTAAAATAAATGGTAAGCAATCCGATTATCAGGTTATTGATGACCAGCCACAACCAAAATCTTTTTGTTTTACTAAATTCTGAGTAGTTGAATTCACCTTGTTGGAAGGCGATTAAAGAACCAACAAAGATAATTAAATAGCCAAAAATATATCCAAAAAATCTTGGATCTACTAAGATTCTAAGCGAATCCAGAAAGATACTCCAAATCATATTAACCTTTTTATTGTTATTTTTTGTACCATCATAAATGTTTATAGACTTGTCAAGCGAAAATATTATTGGAGGTTGGATTTCAGACAAGAAAGTGTTATGAGTTAGGTAGTGGAGAGAAGTTTTCGAGAATTTTGGCCACTAATCAACACTGATCTTCTCTGATTGTGATAATTTTTTCTGAAGGGCCAATATGGACAGAGTAGGAAGTTTTTTGACCGGAGTCCTTATTCAATAATGGTTATTTTGAACTTGCATTGTTTACTGCCGGAAATGCAGGATTCTAAGACTTCAACAGTGACAGGCCGATTGAGGATATGTTTGAAATTGGTTTCGACAAAAGATTTGGAGCAGTTGCAATAGTTTAAGGGTACAGTCATTTCAGCAGGCAGGCTTTTTAGGGCAGGGCAATAACAGCTGGCATTAGTGGGAGTATATGTCAAAAAAAGATGTCCGTTTTCTAAGGTATATTTGTAACCGACTCCAATTGAGGAACAGAGGTATTTTTTAAAAGCTTCGAGATCTTTCAGCTTGGAATAAACTCTTTTAAGAGGGTCTATAGTTATTCTGTTTTTAATTGAGCACAAACAGCCACGTTCTTTCAGTATTTTTTGAAAGGTTTCTTCATTAACTATGGAGGAAAGTTTTTGCATGAGTTCAACATAATTGATGTTAAATTCTTTAATGTCTGAGGCTGAAAAGAAACGGTCTTCATATAAGTTATTCCAAACTTTTTCCCCAGCGACTTTAATAATAGCATGGTGGAGCAATTCCATATTAGCTTGTAATTGTCTAAGCATATTCCCTCCGGAATCAAATATCTAAACTCATTGCTTGAGTATATTGTGTCAATAATTAGGAATTTTCCTACTGTCAACAGGTTTTCTAATCAAGACTTGACTATCCTTATTTTATTTTCATAATGACAATGAGGTGTGTATGGAAAAAATATTTAAACAGGCATTTACGGTTATCGAAGAAGCTGGAAAGATTCTAAGAGAAGATTATTACAAACCAAAGCAAATAGATGCAAAATCGGCATTTTTTGATTTAGTAACTGAGTCAGACAAGAAGATTGAGAAATTTTTAATTGAGAGATTGGCCAGGATATTACCAGAGAGTGATTTTTTGGCTGAAGAAAGTCACACAGAGAGAATAGTCAGTTCCAAGCCATTGTGGGTAATTGATCCGATAGACGGGACGACCAATTTTGTACATCAGTTTCCCTTTGTTTGTATATCGGTCGGATTACAAATAGAAGGTAAAACCTGTATGGGATTTGTTTATAATCCGATTATGCAGGAGTTTTACACAGCGATCAAAGGGAAAGGCAGTTTTATCAATAAAGTTCCTTTGCAAGTCTCTGAGACTGCTTTAATGAATCAGGCTTTTTTAGGGACAGGTTTTTCCTACAGCTTTGGGAAAGCTGCGGAAGATAATCTTGATTATTTTAAGTATATGCTGGGCAGAGTACATGGAATCCGCAGACCTGGGAGTGCTGCACTGGATTTATGTATGGTGGCCAGAGGAGTTTACGATGGTTATTGGGAATGGTATTTACATCCCTGGGACGCCTGTGCAGGTACATTGATTGTGGAAGAAGCCGGGGGGAAAGTATCGAACTTTGCTGGTGAGAAGTGGAATTTTGCAGATGAAAATATTGTTGTTTCCAATAGCATGCTGCATGAGGAGTTTTTGCGGCTGTTAAGCGAGGTTAAGGCTAATTATTAATGGGAGAGAATTGAAGATACTGTATTAGCTGTTTTTGAGTATTGTTTGGCTTGGGAGATAAGATTCAGGAGAATTTTAAGGCTTTCGAGGGGGTATTGGCCGACAGCAGTTTCACCTGAGAGAATGAATGCATCATAGCCATCAAGACAAGCATTGAACACATCCATAATTTCGGCTCTGGTAGGAAGTGGATTTGTGATCATTGATTCCAGCATCTGGGTTGCGAGGAAAAGAGGTTTATTGGTTTTTAGAGAAGCTGTCTTTTTTTGAATGAACGGTAAATTGAGTAAGCCTGTATTCATACCCAAGTCACCCCGGGCGAGAATAGTCCCATCAGCTTCCTGATCAATGGCAGAAAAATTATCGACACCTGACTGGTTTTCGATCTTGGCGATCAGCTTAACTAGCGGATTGGGGCAATAAGAGCGAGCCTCTTGGATATCTTCAGCAGAACTGACGAAGGACAGATTTACATATTCCACATTTAGGTTAGAAGCAAGTGTAAGTGCTTTTTTATCGATATCAGTCAGGAAAGGAAGGGTAAATGCACAATCTTCAATGTTCATATGAGCTTCCTGTTTAAGAAGCCCGGAGTTGATCATTTTGACAGTAAATTGTGAGGTATTGCTTTCAACAATTTTTCCGCTTAATTGACCATCCATGAAGAAAACCAGACTACCGGTTTGAGGAGCAGTTTCGGGTCTATGCTTCAGGATGATACCGGGAACAGGATCGTTCAGGTTTTCGTAATTAATGGTTATATGATCATTTTGTTTCAGGTGCATCGGTTGGTAGTTTGAAATTCGTACTTCGGGTCCGTGCGTATCCAGCATGATCTTCAAATTCTGGTTCAGTGAGCGTATTCTATGGATGAATTCTTCAGATTGTTCCAAAGATGTATGGGAAAGATTTATTCTGATAATCTGCATACCATTATCTGAAAGAGCTTTGATCAGTTCCGAATTTGCTTCGGGTTTTAGAGTGCAGGCGATAAGTTCATTATTCATTTTAATACCTCCATGGGAGAAAAAAAGTATTGCGAAAAAGTGTCAACTGGAAAAGGAAGGACGCTTAATAGAACGCGGATAACGCAGATTAGGCAGATGGTCACGGATCGAGATTAGGATACCCGGGAAAATAGACAAGTTAGAGATGGAATTTATGGACAATATGGACGAAATGAAGGTGTAAATAATTGCTGGACATAATTACAATGCAAGGGAAATAGTATAATAGGTTAGAAGGGAATATTTAAGAGGTACTATGATTTTTAAAAGAAAGCAAATTAGAATTGGGTTAGGTATAATTATCTTGTTGTTAGGAATTTTGGCGTATTTATTTTTGTTTGGGAAGCTGTTCCCTTATTCCCCATTAGCAATAGGTTTTGTGAAGCATGAATTATCCAATTCAGTAGTTTATGTACAGAAGGGAACTTCTTTTAATGATTATCAAGAGATTGATGAAATAACTGCACCCTTGGAAGAGTTTTTTCTGTTAAAGTTTAAACAAAAACCTAAAATATACGTATTTCGTGATAGTCTTTCGTATGGCAGATTATCACCCTCAAGAGCAAGATTTTGTGCATTTCCGAAGAATACCTTATTCATTTCGCCATGGGCATTAAAAGAAGCCGAAAATAATGAAATTTCTTTGAGAACTTATCTTTTACATGAGCTATCACATATACTGATTTTTCAAAATAAGTCTTTTTTGACAGTATTGCAATATCCTAAATGGTTATTGGAAGGGATTGCTGTCTATAGTTCAAATCAGTTTGGATCCTATATGTATCCGACCAAAGAAGAAACATATGAAATGGTATCTAAGGGCAATTTTTTAGAACCAATGGATTTTAAAACAAGAAAAGAAGAAAAAGTAGTATTGGATGTCCCCTATAGAATGACTTTCATTTATGCAGAGTTTGGGTGCATTGTAGATTATTTAGTTGTGAAGTATGGAAAAGAAAAATTATTGATCTATGTAAAAACCTTGTTGAAGGAAAATGGAAATGATCAGGTTTTTCAAAATATTTATGGGATGAAATTTCAGGTAATGTTGAGGGAATTCAGGGAATATGCAAAAGAGCAAAGATAGAGAAGCTTTTCCGAGACAAGTTAACCACAGTCGTGAGTGTGGGGAAATTGACAAAATAGTTATGGACAAAATGGAATATTTGGACAATATGGACGTGGTAAGGAAAGAGACAATTGACAATGGTGAGTAGTTAATGGTTAATGGTGAATAGAAAGGGAACGGTTCTAAACCGATCCGAAAGATAATATGTTTTTTTGAGAGGTGAAAATGAAGTCCTGGAAATATGTTTTGCTTGTGGTTAGTTTGCTTTTTTTGTTATCGTGCAAGAGTCTGTTTAATTGGACAAACGATACCGATGAGGATAATCCACTACCCGTAAAAACAATAACTCTTGCAGGAAATTTGTCAGCACCTGACACAACAGTTTTAACATGGAATGATGATTTTGCTAATGAAGCAGGTTTTCTGGTTATACGTTCTGTTGATGATGTGAATCATTATCAGCAAATTGCCAGACTGAAGAATAATGTTACAAGCTATACAGATAAAGTTCCTGATGTGGAAAAAAAATATTATTATAAAATTATAGCTTACAATTACAATACTATCAGAATTACTTCCTCTGAATATCTTGCTGCCAAACCAGAGGTGCCATCGTTCATCAGTTGTGCTCCGCTTTCAGTCACGCAAATGAAATTGACCTGGAGTGATGTTACCAATGAATCTGGATATGTGCTGGAACGCAAGACTAACGAATCCGGTGCCTGGACAACTTTAGATACTCTCTCGGCTAACACAGTACAATTTATAGACAATTTCCCGGCTACAAGAGATATTTATTATTACAGATTAAAAGCCAATTCTGTCTGGGGAAATACAGACTTTTCTGCGACAGTTAACAAAGATTTTACACCTTCTGTACCAACAAACCTGGTTTTAGAACATATTAGTGCAACTACGGTCAAACTAACATGGACAGATAATTGTTCATGGGAGCAGGGATATAAGATAGACAGAAAGGTTGATAACGGCAATTGGCAGATTGGTTATGCTACAACTACAGCCAGTTTTTATACTGACAATAATGCTATTATTAGCTCCACAATTATTTACAGAGTTTATGCACATCATAAAGACTTGGTTTCTAATAATGTAGAAAATGAGATTAACATTGAATTTGCTGTACCAACAAACCTTGTATTACAGCAAATGTCACCGACATCGGTAAAACTAACTTGGACAGATAATTGCCTTTGGGAACAGGGCTATAAGATAGACAGAAAAGTGGGGACCGGAGCCTGGCAAATCGGATATGCAACTGCGACAACAAACACATTTAATGATAATAGTGTGACCTTAGGTATCCAGGTTCAATATGCAGTATATGCTTATTATGATAGTAGTTATAGTACGAGTGTTATGAGTTCTGTGACGCCGACCTTTCCTGCACCTACGAATCTTGTTTTGCAGCAAATGTCAGCGACATCGGTAAAACTAACCTGGACGGATAATTGTACTTGGGAGCAGGGGTATAAGATAGACAGGAAAATTGGAACAGGTTCTTGGCAGATTGCATATCAGGCAGTTGGAGCAAGTTCAACTACTTATGTTGACTATGATTTGACTGTAGGAGTTCAATATACTTATCGAGTGTACGCTTACGACAGTTATATTAATACGGCTTGTACCAATGAACAAATGCTGGTGATAGCACCTTTGGAATTTATTTTTGTACAAGGGGGGACATTTAATAATGGTACCTCTAATGTGATGGTTTCTTCATTTTATGTAGACAAGTATGAAATTACACAAAGCTCATATCTATCTGTGATGGGAACCAATCCTTCTTACTTCACGGCAGTAACAAACGGGCCTGTTGAAACAGTGAGCTGGTTTAAAGCTGTCGAGTATTGTAACAAAAGGAGTACTACGGAGGGTTTAACCCCGTGTTATACTTATAACGGATATGGCACAAATCCTGCCAACTGGCCAGAAAGTTGGGATACGACCAATTCAAGTCATACAAATTTATTCTGTAATTGGTCTGCTAACGGGTACAGATTGTTGACAGAAGCGGAGTGGCAATTTGTCGCAAGAGGAGGGAATTTGAGTAATAGCTATACATACAGTGGCTCTTTATATTTAAATATAGTTGCTTGGTATAGTGTTAATTCCCAAGATTCGATTCACAGTGTTGGAACAAAGACACCCAATGAACTGGGTATATATGATATGAGTGGCAATGTTTGGGAGTGGTGCTGGGACATATATGGAAACTATCCAAGTGGTTCACAAAACAATCCACATGGAATAAACAATGGCTTGTACCGTGTGAGTCGTGGTGGTAGTTGGCACAATGATGACATCTATTGTACTGTATCCTATCGGAATTATAACTATGCAACTTATTGTAGTTCATATATCGGGTTTCGTGTTTGCAGGGCTTTGGGGAGATAAGATAGTCATGAGTCCACAGTCGTGAGTCGTGAGTATGGGGGAAGTCTTCGAGAACACTGACTAACACGGACTTGCACTGACTTACACGGACGTGGGGAGTTTAGAGTTGAGAGTTAGGGAATCGGGGATTGAGAATAAAGAAGAGTGAAAAATTACTGTTTAAGCTGGGATAAATATGCACAACCAACACGCTTACAGGCTTTTTCCTTGACGCAAATTTGTAGAAACAATGAATGACCAAGAGGTATAAATGAGTATAATAGAGATCTTATTAATATCGCTGGGTTTGGCGATGGATGCATTTGCCGTGTCGGTGACGAGCGGAGTTACTTATAAGAATATGAAAGTGCAATTGTCCTTAAGGATTGCTTTATTTTTTGGTATATTTCAGGCTGTGATGCCTTTGATAGGGTGGTCAGCGGGGCAGTATTTTAAGAGTTATGTAGAGAGTTTTGATCATTGGATAGCCTTTGCGTTACTGGTTGCAATCGGGGGCAAGATGATCTATGAAGCCAGGATCATGGAAGAGACAGAGAAGCGGATGGATTGTTCGAGTTATGTGGTTTTAGCCGGGTTGGCTTTAGCAACGAGTATAGATGCCTTAGCTGTGGGATTAAGTTTTTCTTTCTTAAAAATTGATATAATTCTGCCTGTAATAATCATTGGCTTGGTCACATTTGTGTTGTCATATGCCGGGGTATTGTTAGGGAAGAGGTTTGGACATCTATTTGAGAACAAGATGGAAATCATAGGCGGTCTGGTTTTGATTGGAATTGGATTGAAAATCCTTTTACAGCATTTATTTTTTGTGTAAAAGTGGGTGAGAAATAGTTTGAGATGGACAAAATGGACTTAATGGACTATATGGACGGGGAAAGAGAGAAAGAGTCGTGAGTCCACAGTCTTGAGTGGTGAGTAAGGGTAAGGGGATACTGCTGTAAGCTAAAGCATATAGAATTACCGGCTAAAGCCGGCGTTCCAATGCGAATGGAGAGAGATGAAATTAAGTAAGAACATTTTGGGTTGGATCATGTTTGATTTTGCGGATTCAGCCTTTGTCACGGTAATCGTTACTGTAGTATATAGTTTGTATTTTCAAAAGGTCGTGGTGGGCTCGGGGGAATATGGAACTGCACTTTGGGGCAGGGCAATGAGTATATCCATGTCTTTGGTGGCTATTTCAGCACCGATTCTTGGAGCAGTTGCAGATTATTCCAGAGGCAAGAAGAAACTGCTGTTTATTAATTGTTATTTGACAGTGATCTTCACGGCTTTGTTGTACTTTGTCCATAAGGGTGATATCTTTATTGGGATGTTATTCTTTATAATAGCTAACTTTGGGTTCAATTCCGGGATGGTTTTTTATAATGCGTTTTTGCCGGAAATCACGACTCCGGAGGAAATGGGAAAAGTGTCGAGTATGGCCTGGGGGATTGGATATTTAGGCGGGTTGATTTCTTTGCTGATGATTTTGCCTCTGGCGAAAAACCATATTCGTCTGGTTTTCCCAGCTGTTGCTTCTTTCCTTGGGATATTTGCTATATTTACATTTGTCTGGTTGAAAGAGTTCAAGAGACCATCCAAGCGATCGAATTATTTTAAAATAGCTATCCAGCGAATAACATATACGATGAAAAATATCTCCAGACTCAAGGAATTAATCAAGTATCTTTTTAGTTATTTGATTTATAATGATGGGATTACTGTTGTTATCGCTTTTGCTTCAATATATGGAGCAACCAGATTCAATATGACAGCTAAACAACTGATCATATATTTTATTTTGGCACAATTGACATCCTTTCTTGGTTCGATGGCTTTCAGTTTTTTTGTAGATAAGATTGGAGTAAAAAAGAGTATCTCAATCAGTCTGTTTATATGGATAGTTGTTGTATTGGGTGCATTTTTTTGTCAGACAATCCCACAATACTATATAGTCGGGACGATAGCCGGATTGGCGATAGGGTCGAGTCAGTCCAACAGCAGGACGATGCTGGCACAATTAACACCGCGGGAGAAGATGACGGAGTTTTTTGGATTTTATTCCCTTACGGGCAGGTTAGCTTCAATAATCGGGCCGTTAGTGTATGGGGAGATATCCCGGATCACAGGTAATCAAAGGTATGCAGTTTTATCTGTACTGGTATTTTTCATAACTGGATTCATCTTTTTACAGTTTGTTAATGAGGATAAGGGGAAGTTGGATGCCCTGAGTTTCAGTGATGAAGAGTAGGGGGAGACGATTAATAGAACGCAGATGACGCAGATCAGGCAGATGGTCACGGATCGAGAGAAATCTTTCTGTAAAGAACAAAATGGACGATATGGACTTAATGGACGTGGAAAGGGAAAGCAGAGTAAAGTCATGAGTCGTGAGTAGGAGAAAGTGGGCAGTGTGCAGTAGTTAGAAAGTCAGATCGGGGTAGATGAACCACATGATTAAATCGAGTTGGTTCTTTTTATTTAGATGGAATCTGACATCGGCATAGTCATAAGTTTTATTTTGATGATCCACAGCAAACAAAGTGCCCCAGAATTCAAGACGGTTTTCATTATTCTTTTTTAATTCAGTAAGCTGAAAATAGACGATACGATTATTCCAATAATTATTCATGCGATTGAGGAAGCTGGAATAATCATTAAATTCAAATTTATGATTTTCGGTGGAACGCAGGAAAATGGAGGTTTTTGTGGTAATTGGGACGAGTAAGGAAGAGAAGAAGTCATTGCCCAATAATCTGTGGAGAATAGTGATTTGAGTAATCTTATCTTTAACAGCGGAAAGTTCTTTTGAAGGGATTCCTTTAGCCAGGATTTTTTCAGAATTATTAATGATGAGGTAGTTTTGGTAGATTTCGGCAGAGTAAGCTACATCGCAAGAAGATTTGGAGAAAGTCAGGTCAAAATTATTGAAATTATCTTTAAATTTATCTTTAGAGTTAAAGCTGACATTAGAGTTAAGATGATTGACAGAGTATTTTGGAGAGAGTTTAGCAACAATTCCCGCTTTATTTAAGGGGAGCTTTTGTTTTAGGGGAGTGGTGTTTGTTTGAGATTTCAAGAAATCAACCAAGTTTTGATTTTGAGAAATTCCTGCCAATGGGCTAACCATGGCCAGCACAATTAATAGTGTTTGCATTATTTTCATGTTTTACAAAAATATGAGAAGAATAATGAAGTCAATGGAATAATTTCAATGCGAAAAAAAAATGGACAAAATAGACAAAATGGACTTTATGGACTACATGGATAAAATTGACGAAGTAGCAGAAAGGAAAGTTTGAGATTTGTGTTTTTGACTGGGGATTCAAAGATTATTTGACTTAAAAACTCATTTAATAAAGATGACATGAGATAAAATGTGTAGGTAGGTTATGGGTGAGTAATATAGTTTATGAGTTTTTAACAGTATTTTTAATAAGTTTTTTTTGTGTATTTGCACTGACTCCGTTGGTGATCAAATTAGCTCATAAGATAAATTTTGTAGATAATCCGAATGCCCGGAAGATGCATTTGAAGGCAATGCCATTGATGGGTGGAATAAGTGTATTTATTGGTTTTATATTTGTTACGGTATTAGAATTGGTTTTATCCGTTAATCGTAGTTTTGATAAAGGTGTGATAGGTTATTTACTGGGAGCTTTGATCATTGTAGTAATTGGGTTGATAGATGACAAATTTGAGTTATCACCCAAAGTGAAGATGATGGGCCAGATTTTATCATGCTTTGTTTTTATATATTTTAATGGTCTGATGCAAGAGTTTGGACCTGTTTATATCTCTTTGCCGATCATTATGTTATGGATGGTCGGGTTGATGAATGCCTTGAATTTTTTGGATAATATGGATGGCATAATATCCGGAATGGCAGTAGTTTTAGCGTTAGGCTTTTATAGTGTATCATTATTAACGAAGACTGAGTCAATAGCACCTTTTAATAATTATGTGGGTTTATTGGCAATCACTTTCGCAGGATCGGTATTAGGATTTTTACCATACAATTTTAATCCGGCACGGATATTTTTAGGAGATGCGGGCAGCATGTTTTTTGGGTATTTTCTTTCCACTATGGGGATACTTATAGGGAAATTATCTTCGAACATGATGCAGAATAATTTTTATTATTTGATTCCGATTATAATGTTGAGTTATGCCATATTTGACATTAGTTTTGTCAGTATCACGCGAAAGATGGACGGGCGGAGGATATCACAAGGTGGTAAGGATCATACAACACATCGGTTGAGAACGCTGATTGGTTCTGTCAAGTTAACTGCAATAATGGTAGCATTAATCAATATATTATTAGTGATATTAACGATATTAGTTTTTAAAACAAATTCTCTGATAGTTTTGGTAATAGTGACAATAATGGTTTTAATCAGTTTCATAATATTAGGAATGAGACTGGAGAAGGTGCCGATAACTGTCACCCCAAATCAGATGAAGGGTGCTGAGGATAAATGAGGCTTAGAATATTGGGTTCATCATCCGGGATGCCGACGTTGGGTAAAACACATGCGGCGGTGCTGGTGGAGTTAATGGATCGAACAATTCTTTTGGATTGTGGAGAGGGTACGAGCGTGAAGTTTTTGCAACATGAAATTGATAAAGACCAAGTGGATGCAATTTACATTTCACATTATCATCCGGATCATGTAGCGGGGATCTTTCTTTTGATTCAATTGTTTTATTTGCAGAAGCGAACCAAGCCTTTAAAGATATATCTACCAGAGCGAGTGGAGGATTTCAGGAACATACTTAGTATGTTTTATACCTTTTCAGAAAGAATGAGTTTTAGCTTTGAGTTTTATCTAATTGAAACCAAGGAAGAGATGGGGATAACACCAATTCCTTCGGATCATTTGGAGGATTATAAACCGATAATTGAAGCCAATGGGTATGCTAATCAGCTTCAAAGTTATTCCTTTTTATTAGAAGAAGGAGATAAACGTGTGATATACAGTTCTGATTTGAAGACCTTAAAGAATTTATCATCTTATCTGGAGGATTTCACTTTGCTGATAATAGAAGGGATACATGTTTCCTTTAACGAGATAAAAAAAATGCTCGACAAAACATCGGGCAGAATAATAATAACACATAGTTCCTCTTGGGAACTGGAGAATTTAAATTCTATGAAAAATGTTGAGTATGCAGATGAAGAAAAATTATATTATATTTAGCTTTCTATTACTAATAGCTTTAACAGCATGTCAGGGCAACAGATTTAATTCAGCCCACAAGTATTATCTCAATAAATCTTATCCAGTTGCGATAGAGCAGTTTGACAGTTTTATCAGGACAGCGAGCAATGGTGCATTAATAACTAAAGCACAGGTTGAGCGGTCTGATTCGTATTATCAGATCGGAAAGCGAGCTTGGGACAGGAGTAATTGGGATATGGCAATTGAGTTGTTTTTGTTGGCCAATTCAGATGCAGCAGATTCTATGATCATAAATTGTATTGAAAAAAAGGTTCAAATTGAGTTAGAGAAGAACAATAAAACAGAGGTTCTTAATCTATACAGTTATGTGATAACGCATTTATACACATCTCCCCAGGTACCTGATTATATTTACAAAAAAATTGAAACAGAATTAAGTTGGTATAACCGCAAGGATTTGGCTTTACAGGATTATTTTGTGTTATGTGACAGTTTTCCGGGGAATCCAAATATCGAACGGGCAACCATCCAGATCAATACATTTATGCCGGAAAAAATCCAGGAAATTATCAGCAGTCTTCCCCAAAAGGGTTATGATCAGATTATTGAAGAATTGAACAATTTGAAAAGATATCCGACAGCTTATCAGACGAAAATATCTGAAGATATAGCTCAATTGTTTTTTAAGAGAGCGGAGGAATCAATTGTCAGCAAAGATTATTTGGAAGCAGAGAAGTATTTTCGGGTAGCAGCTACATATGACAAGAATCAGGAAGGATATATTCAGAAAAGACTGATTGAGGTTTGCAGGTTATTTTTGCAGAGAGGCTCAGAATATCTCAGCAACAGGGATATAGATAATGCAATACTATATTATAACAAGACATTTACGATTATACCCAATTATGCTGAAGCGAAGGAAGCCATTAGAAAAGCAGAATTAAAAAGGATAAACATAGTCAAAGCAAGGGATTTGAAGGATCAGGGCTTGGTTTTGGAAAGAGACAAAAAGTATGCTGAAGCGTATCGTATATACATGAATGCATATGAATTGGATGATTTAGAAGAGTACAGGAACAAGGCTTTTGTAGTAAAGAATTTATTGGAGATGGAAAAGGATCCAAAGTTGTTTGCTATGAAAATCATCAGGGAATACAGAGGCGGGCTTATTATCAGTAAGATTGCGAGTTTTAGTAATGAGTTATACAAGAAATATGGTAAAGATTTACGGGATTCCGGATGGAAAAACGGTTATATGTCCAGCAATTATAAGATGGAAATCCGCTATGATCTGATGACTCCATATGATAGTTATCTTTATGTCTGGCAAGTGAGCCTGAAAGAAAGAACAATAGTCCCTTTGAATAAATTGTCAGAAAAGTTAATGGGTGAGCAAAAATGAAAAAATATATAATCTTATTATTATGTTTGCAAATTAGTTATATTTTTGCAAAGGAATTCAGTATTGAGGAATTTACAGATACTTTGAAGTATGATTGGAAAACTCCTCAGCAGAGGATCGAATTTAGGCAAGAGCTTAATATAAAGTATCAGGTGTTCACGGAATATGACAAAAAGAAAATTGATTATTCAAATACGATATTCAAATCGGCATTACTGCCAGGATTAGGGCATTTTGCAGCCAAATCATATTTGCGTGGACAAATCATAATGGGGTCTGAAATTATTTTGTTAGGTGCCGCATATTTTATGTATGATAAGGCGATGACTAATTTTGATAAGTACGAAAGGCAGACTCAAATTGATGAAATAAAGAGTTATTATGACAAGGCCTCGGATGCTAATAAGAAAACTATGCTGATCATGAGTTTGTATGGACTGGTGTGGGTTTATAATCTTTATGATACAATACTGGTGACAGATGAATACAATCGCAATCTTTGGAATAAATTGCTGGAGAATAAAAAAGGTGGGATTCGATTGAGTCCCAATGGAATTTCTTATAATTTTTGATTTGACAAAATAGACAGATTTTTTCAAATAGAAAAAATTTTCCTTTAAACTGTACGGTGAGACAGAAAGGAGGTACTATGAATAACTTCTCTACTTAAAAAACCCTCTGACTTATATTTTTAACTAATTACACATAAATATAAACAGGAGGATTCAATGCAAAACAATTTCAATTTACTCGGAAGAAATTTATTCGATTTGGATGATTACAGTGCTGAAGAGATTCTCAATATTTTGGAAGCATCAAAAGTAATGAAAGAAATCAACTCTCGCGATTATAAAAAACTGCCAACTTTGAAAGGTAAGACAGTTTGCACATTGTTCATCGAAAACAGTACAAGAACCAGAATGTCGTTTGAACTTGCAGCCAACCGTTTAAGTGCAGATGTTGTCAGTTTTCAGGAAAGCACATCCGCACTGCAGAAGGGAGAAAGTCTCCAGGACACAGTTTATACTTTAAATGCGATGGGAATAGATTGTTACATCATTCGTCATGCTTCTCCAGGAAGTCCGCAGCTGGTACACAAGTACTCCCAAAAGCCGGTTCTTAACGGTGGGGACGGAAGGCATGCACATCCGACACAGGCTTTATTGGATATGTTCTCCATCTGGGAAAAGACCAATACCTTAGAAGGATTAAAAATAACAATAGTTGGAGATATAGCTAACAGCAGAGTGGTGCGTTCTAATCTGATCGGCATGAAAAAGATGGGAGCTAATGTGACAATTTGCGGGCCTAGAACACTTGTGCCGGGTTATATGGACGAAGTATATGGCTGTAAAGTTGAGTATGATCTGAAAACCGCACTCAAGGATGCAGATGTTGTTATGGGTTTAAGAATGCAATTGGAAAGACAAACAGAAGGATATTTCCCCAGTTTGGAAGAATACACGAAGCATTATGTTTTATCAAAAGAAACTATTAAATGGGCCAAGAAGGATGCTCTGATTATGCATCCCGGGCCGATGAACCGTGGAATTGAAATTCTGCCGGAAATTGCCGACAGTGATCAAAGTATAATCTTGCAACAGGTAGCTAACGGGGTTGCAGTCAGAATGGCATTATTGTTCTTAATTCTCGGTGGGAAAATGTAGGAGGTATTCATGAAAACTATATTAAAAAATGGAAATGTATATATAAACAAGAGTTTTGTAAAAAAGGATGTATTAATTGAGGACAGCCTGATTGTTTCGATAGAGGATGTAATAAATGAGCAGGCAGAAAGGATAATCGATGCGACAGGAAAGCACATAGTTCCGGGCTTTGTTGATCTGCATTGCCATCTAAGAGATCCTGGTCAGACATATAAAGAAGATATTGCCAGTGGGACGAAGGCTGCATCTAAGGGTGGTTTTACGACTGTCTGTGCAATGCCTAACACAGATCCTGTGACAGATAATGTAGCTGCAGTTGATTATGTGAAAAGAAAAGCACATGAAATTGGTGCCTGTAAGGTAATGGTTATTGGTGCTTTGACAAAAAAATCAGAAGGAAAAGAGATCGCAGAAATCGCTACAATGATGGAAAGTGGGATCATAGCAGTGAGTGATGATGGCAAATGTGTCCAGAATTCTCAGATCTTGTTCAATTCTATGAAGTATGCTGCAAACTATAATTTAACGGTTATTGATCATCCTGAAGATAATTTCCTTTCGGGAAAGGGTCAGATCAACTCAGGAAAGGTATCGGCAAGATTGGGTTTGAGTGCACTTAGTCCTCTTTCTGAAGAAGTTATGATAGCACGTGATATTATGCTTGCTGAAAGTGCTAAATGCAGTCTTCACATAGCCCATATTTCAACGGCGAAAGCTGTGGAATTAGTAAGACAAGCTAAAGAAAAGGGATTGCCTGTGACATGCGAAGTTACTCCGCATCACTTGATCTTTACTGAAGATGCCTGCTTAGACTTTGATACTAATTATAAAGTTAAACCTCCTTTGAGAACAGAAAAGGATAAGAATGCTCTTTTAGAAGCTTTGAAAAAGGGAATCATTGATTGTATTGCCACAGACCATGCACCACATGCAGATTACGAAAAAGTAAGAGAGTTTGACTATGCTCCTTTTGGAATAAATGGATTGGAGACAGCATTTGCTTCTCTCTATACCGAATTGGTTTTAGCAGGTAAAATATCTTTGGAAGAGATTATCGAGAATCTTTCTCTGAAAGCTGCGGCAATATTTAAACTTCAATCCGGTATAGTGACAGGTAACAAGGCAGATTTAGCAGTTTTGGATTTAGATGATTTTGTGGAATTTACGACAGATACAATGCTTTCGAAATCTAAGAATACACCATATATAAATAAGAAACTACAAGGCAAGGTTTGTTACACAATTTGTGACGGCAAGATAACCTGGGAAGCGTAGATTAGTTGTTAGTTGTTAGTTGTTAGTGCTGAGAAAGGGAGATTGAGGTATTGACGATTTTGGGAAGAAATGACCAAAATGATGTTAGGTGTAGGGCTGACGTGGGAGTCAGCCCCTACATAAATCTGTTAGCTACGGCCCAAGTGGGTAGAATTATCTATAAAGGAAGAGAGGTAAAATGCAGTTTGAAGCAAGAATAACCCAGAAGACAATTTTGAATGATATTTATTTTGAACTGTGGTTTGAATATAACTCAAAGGAAAAGGTTAAGCCAGGTCAATTTTTCCAAATCAAGGTACCTGGAGAAGGGTTTCATTTGCGTAAGCCTATAAGTGTTTATGATGTGCGTGAGAATCAGGTGGCACTTTTGATTAAGAGGATTGGGTATGGTACTGAAAGGCTTTTTGACTTGATGCCTGAAGAGTTAATTGATATAATAGGACCTTTGGGAAACGGATTCGATTTGCCGGCAAAGAAAAGCTGTCTTCTGGTATCAGGCGGGATTGGTTATGCTCCTCTAAAATACTTGAAACAAACGCTTGAAACAAATAATATTGTAGTTTGGTTACATGGCGGCAGGACTGTCAATGATGTATTCCCTGCGGACATGATTTATACTGATGACGGCAGTTCGGGGACACAAGGTTATGTTACACACGGTCTGGAAAAACTGATTGCCAATAATAAATATGACCAAATATATATCTGTGGACCGAAGGTAATGATGGAGAATTGTACCAAGTTATTAAATGGATATGATGCCCAAATCCAAGTTTCCCTGGAAGAATATATGGCTTGTGGGATTGGTGTATGTTATGGATGTGTTGTCCCCATTAAAAACGAGGAGAATTTTGTCTATAAAACAGTATGTAAAGATGGACCAATTTTTTCAGCAGGGGAGGTAATTTGGCATGAACAGGCTTAAAACAAAATTAGGAAAACTGGAGTTAAATAATCCTGTAACAGTTGCTTCCGGCACGTTTGGAGTGGAATTCAACAATTATTATGATTTGAATATCCTGGGAGCAATGGTGACTAAAACCATAACACCTGAGGCAAAAAGTGGGAATCCCCCTCAGAGAATTTATGAAACCGGTCATGGCATGCTTAATTCTATTGGTCTGCAAAATCCCGGGATGTTGAGTTTTGTTCAGTCTTATTTGCCGGAATATCAGAAATACAAATCACCTTTGCTGGTTAGTGTCAGTGCATCATCAATTAATGAATTTGCCAGATTAATAGATTTTTTGGAATCATTTACTGCTATTGCAGGATATGAGATCAATATTTCCTGTCCGAATGTGGAAAAAGAAGGTATCAGTTTTGGAACTGATGTACAGGGTGTTTATGACCTGACAAAGAAGATCAGCAGTATTACTAATAAAGAGATAGTTGTTAAGTTAACACCCAATGTGACAGATGTTACGGCAATAGCTAAAGCAGCAGAAGACGGGGGTGCTACATCACTGGCTTTGATCAACACACTGATGGGGATGGCTATTGATTGGGAAACAGGAAAAAGTTATATTGCCAAGGGAGTATGCGGATATAGCGGGCCTGCAATTAAACCGGTAGCTTTGCAGATGACATACCGGGTATCTCAAAAGGTGAAGATTCCCATATTAGCAATGGGTGGAATTTGTGATTGGAAGGATGCTTTGGAATTTTTCTATGCAGGAGCATCAGCTGTAGCCATTGGTACTTATGGATTTATAAATCCATTGGCGGTACCGCAAATGCTTGATGGTCTGGAAAGATATTTTACTGAGAAGAATCTGACTTTAAAAGATATTATAGGGAAAGTAAGCGGAATAAAGTGAGGACAGTGGTCAGTCGGCAGTAATCAGTGGTCAGAGGGAGAGAATAACTCACCCCCGAGGACAGGTTTCAGGTGTCAGGGGTCAGGTATCAGTGGAGATGAGAAAACAACACCCATTTTCTGATCCAGAAGATGCAAAGCGAGGGGGTGAAGGAGAAGTGGGCAGTCGGCAGGGTGCAGTGGGGAAAATTAGGTATTTTTGAGTAATTTACCCTCATCCTAACCTTCTCCCTAAAGGAGGGAGAAGGAACTGAATTGTTGAAGCTGTTACATATGCCGAAAGAAAAAGCTTAGCTTAACGGCATTGGCGAGTAATCAGTGGCCAGAAAGGAGAATAACTCACCCCCGGCCCCTCTCTTGCAAAGCGAGGGGAGTGAAGGAAAAGTGGTCAGTAGCCAGAAGTTCTGAGTCTATTCCGTGTTATTTACTATTTTCTTTTCTTAAAAAAGGTTGTTTTGATCCAACCCCAGTTAAGGTAAATGTGGCCGATAATTAGAACGAAAAAGGCGATACCAAATTGCTCATGCAGTTCACTCCAGATCTCATCACCCTGAGTGATTTTGTACATAACAACACTTATTGCTAATACTAAAAGCACGATAAACAATAAGAAATTAACGAATCGTAAGATTTTTTGTTTCATCATCTTCAACTCCTTTGAAATTCTTTTTTGAACTCGCTTTTTCCCATCAGGTATTTTCCTGCCAAGGGAATTGCATCTTGAAGCAGTTTGCTTATTTTATGTGAAATATCCTGGATTTCCCATTGAGCGTGTTCATCAGAACGTAATCGGGAAAAATGATACAGCTCTCTGAGATTACATTTGAAAATTATCGTGGTTAAGTGGCCGTTTGTAATGACATAGTTGCCCAACCCGGGTTTGAGTTCTTCTAATTCGTAAAATAAGCTATTAGCTTCAGCATAAGCTTCTTCTATCTGCTTATTCATATTTAACTGTTTGATCAAAGGAGGCAGGATATAACCGTGCAAAGGATGATAATCTGATTTTAAAACGCTGGCCATTCGATGTCTTTTCAATTGGGCAAAGCAACTGGCTGATAGGGAGAGCTGAAGAGTGACATCAACAAGTTCAAATGCTCGTGGCATGACATGATAGCTCTTTAATTTGGCAAATAGTTGCTCGTACAGGGCTTCTTTTTCTGCTTCGGTATATTGGCAGATTTCTTCTAAAATTTCCTGATAATTGCCTGAACAACTCTCAAAAATCATTCCGGCGAGGATTCTTTCATCTGCATTTTCAGTAATTGAAATTAGGTCAACAGACTTAGTAGTATGTTTTTGGGGAAATTTATGGCAGATTTTAAATTCTTCAATCTCATCAGAATTGGTATATTTAATTAAGGAAGGAGCTAAACCGCTAAGCATTTTCGCCATAGAAGATCTTAATTCCTGAGCTTCTTTAAGTTGGATTGAATCCAGCCGTCTCAGCAGTCTTTCCAAAGATCTGGCATTGATAGTCATGCCCATTTGAGTTTCAGTTGCTAAGGGTAGGACGAATCTGGCATCTTCTTTGGCTCTGCCTTCCAGCAGTTTTTCCACTTCATCTTTGAAGATATCTTTTAGATATTCCAAAGCTTTATGATACAATTTATTGTATAATTCATTCAGAAGTGTGACAGTCTGCACGAATTTTTTTTCCAGAGGCAATCCCCGGATTTCTTCAGGAATAACAAAGTCACCATCCAGTGTGACATATCTTTGTGATTTTTCAGTAAAGGAGGCAAGCCTACTTTTTTGGACAGATTCGCTTAAGAGTCGGGAAACACCGAGTAAATCGAAATTGAAGACAGCATGTTCAGCTATACTGCTATGTCCCATCTCAAATAAGATAGATTCATTTGATTTTCTGGCTTTTTCAACTTCTGTCAGTGATTTGCGACGCAGTTCCGTAACGGATTTCTTGCTACGACTGATTCTGGCATAAGCAGCAGAAATTGTCTCAGGAGTAGCTTGCTGCTGTTTCTCGATTTGATCAATAAGCTCTTTATCTATATTGAATCCTGCTAAAACAACTTTCATTTTTAATTCTCTTCCACTATGGCAATGCTTGCACTGGCACCGATTCTGTTGGCTCCGGATTTGAGCATTTTTAAGGCTGTTTTCTTGTTTCTGATTCCGCCGGATGCCTTTACTCCCATCTTTGGACCTACGACATCACGCATTAATTTCACATCTTCCGGGGTGGCACCGCTCTTATTAAAGCCTGTAGAAGTTTTCACAAAATCAGCTCCGGCTCTCTTGGCAATAAGGCAGGCCATAATCTTCTCGGTATCCGCTAACAAACAAGTTTCCAGGATAACTTTTAGCAGAACATTACTTTTATGACATACTTTTACTACTTCAGCAATATCATTTTCAACTATTTTATATTCCTTCCCCAGTAAAGCTCCTACGTTGATTACCATGTCGATTTCTTTAGCACCCTGTTCGATAGCTTTCTGTGTTTCAAAAACCTTCACTTCGGTGGTACTCATACCAAGGGGAAAACCGATTACGGAGCATACTAAGGCGGATTCAACATTCAGTTTAGCGATATTAACAAAATAGGGATTGATGCAGACAGATTTGAATTGATAGTCTTCTGCTTCCTGACATAATCTTTTTATTTCATTTTTCAAAGCTTCAGGCTTCAGCATTGTGTGATCGATATACTTGGCAATCTTATCAAAATCTGTAGCCAATTCATCAGGATTCATCGCCCTGCAGGGGTGACAATGCAAGCATATGTCGTGTGATCCTCCACACTTACAGGCATTGTTAACGGTTTGTAAATTAAATAAATTAGCTGCTAATTCTCTTATATCTTCCATAGTCTCCTCACTTTTAGTTTCTCTTATAAAAAAACCAGCTTTCTGATATATTCTTTTAATTGTCAATATAATTTTAAAACTTCAACTTGACAAGATAAGTTAAGTAAGATATAAATAGAAAAAACTAAGGAGTAAATTATGAGAATAAAGCACTTAGTATTGTTTCTCTCTATTATTTTTTGTGCTAATTATTACCTTTTAGCACAAGCAGATTTTAATATTATTGGTTTGGATGAAATATCCCACTACTGGAATGGTCCAATAAGTATAGCTACTCAAGATTCTCTGGTGTTTGTGCTTGATGATAGGTGCTTAAGTATTTTAAAAGCCCGTGGAACAGACCAGGATCTGAAATTGAGCTATGTTAGCGATTTTGATGTACCTGGTCAAGATATGGTTGTCTCTGGAAACTATGTTTATACTGTAGGTCATGGATTGATTGTAACAGATATATCTGATATTCAAAATCCCGTAATTGTTCGAACAGTTGGTGTTGGAACTAATTGGTGTAAAGATATTGTAAAAAATGGAAATTATCTGTACATCAGTAATTTAGACACAGGAATGCACATAATAGATGTGACAAATCCTGAACAGGCTCATCAGGTTGGTTTTTTTTCAACAATTGGAAATTGCTGGTCTCTGGACATTAAAGACAACTATGTGTATTTATCTGATATCAATATGTTAAAAATAATAGATGTTACGAATCCTGCTAATCCAATACAGGTTGGTTTTTGCTCAAACTCACATTCAGTATCCGGAGTTTGTGTGCAAGGTGATTATGCATATATCAGCGATCTTGTTATGGGAGATTCGGGATTATCAATTTTTAACATTTCCAATCCATCAGAGCCTTTTCAAACAGGCTTTTTGCAAATTAGTTTTGGTTCATTCAGGATTGGAGTACAGGATAGTTTAGTCTTTGTTACTGGTTATGATTCTTCAACCCCTTATCTTAAGATAATAAGTGTATTTGATCCGACAAATCCAATTGAAATATATAGTTTTGAAGGACGTTACAATGGATTTGTCTATTATCAGAATAGTTTACTCGTTACAAATCTAGCACGAACTATTGATGTTTTTAATATTAGAGATTCCATGAATGCTTCAAGAAAGTATTTGTATGTCAACGACCCTTATATTGCTATAGCAAAGAAGGACAATTATTTATATACTTTAGGAGATTACGGTGGTTTTAAAGTAATCAATGCTTCTGATCCAGGAAACCTTGAAGAAATAGGAATGTGTCGAATAATTCCCGACAACGTGCACATCTCAGGAGAAGCCGGCATTTCCATTCAGGATAATCTGGCTTTTGTAATAAATAGTTTTCTTGGAATTATTTGGATTGACATTTCTGATCCAACATCACCTCAAGTAATAGATAACCTGTATATTTTACCTTATTCTGATTTTGTATTTGATTCCGGTTATATTTTTGTTTCCATGCAGGTAGGGGGAATTTGTGTTATTAATATCAGCAGTAATCCTGCTTCTATAGTAAATTATTGCACAGAAGTAGATTCGATAAAAGAAATTGCTTTAAATGAAACTAAGTTGTTTGCCCTGGATGAGAATAATGTAATGCACATTTTCCAAAAAAATTCCTCCAGTTTGGCAGAAATAGGGAGCTATATTTTTCCCAATGATGTACGCTGTTTAACAGCATACAATAATTACTTATACTATGAATCAAATTATAGTATCAAAATTATGGATGTCAGTATCCCGGAAAATCCAATTGTTATATCTACCATTTCGAATCAGGGCACAATAAAGGAAATGAAAATTATTGGCCATTTTTTGTATGTAATATCAATTAACAGAGGTTTGTTAATATTTGATTTAATCAATCCGAATCATCCAATACTAACTGGAAAAAATACTACTGCTGGACGTTATGCACACATGAATATTTCTGAAAATTATATGTTTGCAGTTCAAGACAAGATTCGTTCTTTTGATTGTCAGAATGCTCTGAGCATTGAAGACTGTTTGACTCCAGAACCAGAATCAATGATGACCATTAATAATTACCCTAATCCTTTTAATACCAGCGTAAAAGTTAATTTTCATATCCCACTTTCCGGGAAAACAAGTTTGGAAATATTTAACATTAAAGGACAGCTGGTTCAGACATTAGTCAATGAATCCAAGTCAAAGGGAGATTACTGCACCTTATGGAATGGAAGAGATCAACACAATGTTGGTGTTGCTTCAGGTATATACTTTGCCAAATTGAAAAGAGGAAATCAAGAATTAGTCAAAAAACTTATTTTGTTGAAATGAGGACTAGCATTAAGCATATGGTTCAAATATTATATCCGTGTATTGATAAGCTCGAACTTGTGATCACTAAAGTGACCTTTAAAAGTACCGGTGTTCTCGACTGGCATAATAATCTATCTGGCAGATTTTCTACGGCAGAAGAGATTTAAAATTACTTCTACCTGTCTTGCACGTAATGAGACAACCAGCAAAGCTTTCTGCAGAATATGATGAACACCAAGGAAGATTAAAGAGTTAAGAATGCTGAATTAAGAATGGTGAATGGAAACCCGCAGGCAAATACTTAGGTGCCAGTAGTCAGGTATCAGGTTTCAGCATGAAAATGAACGTATGGACAATATGGACGAAATGGACTTAATGGACAATATGGACAGAGTAGGATAGAGAGTAGATGTCAATAGAAATCAGGGAATCCACTGTCTGAATTAGGATTTACAGGATTTTAGGATAGTAGGATTGAGGGAAAATGAAAATATACTTTGACTTTTAAAGTCAGTTATCAATCTTTTGTTCAAAAATATATAAGGAGTAGCTATGCTGGATAAATTACTTATCGAGAAAGTTCTGGACAAAGCACTTTCTCAGGGAGCTAACTTCGCAGAACTATACATCGAAGAAAATTATGCCTCCAATTTGAAATATTTTGATCAACATACGCAAAGTGTAATCTCAGGCAAGGATTTTGGGGCGGGCTTAAGGGTTTTTTATGGTGAAATAGCTATTTATGCTTACACCAATGATTTGTCGGAAACTGGTTTGTTTAAGGTTGCGGAAGCTGTCAGTAAAGCTTTTCATGCCCATAACACAACTATAAGAATTGATCTTACTGTGAAAAAACATGGGTCAATTCATCCATTTTTAATTAATCATCATGATGTAGCCAAAGCTGAGAAAATAGAGTTTATTAGAAAAATTGACAACGCTTCCCGTAATTACAGTAACAAGATTAAGCAAGTCGATATTGGGATGTTGGAAAGACAGCAGAAAATATTAATAGCGAATAGTGAAGGATTGTTTACCACAGATCAAAGATTTTATTCCAGAGTGATGGTTAATTCTATAGCATCTGATGGAACAGAGAATCAAACAGGTAATGAAAATCCCGGGACTCTTGCAGGCTATGAATTTTTCAAGAGTCTTGATCCTGTGCAGTTGGGAGAATCGACTGCAAAGACGGCTTTAGTGATGCTGGATGCAGATTATGTTACCGGCGGCAAATATCCTGTAGTGATTGACAATGGATTTGGAGGAGTTATTTTCCATGAAGCATGCGGACATGCACTGGAAACAACCAGTGTGGCTAAAGGTGCATCTGTATTTTGCGGTAAATTAGGTCAGCCTATTGCCAGTGAGCATGTTACAGCTATTGATGATGGAACCATGCCGAACAAGTGGGGTTCAACGAATATTGATGATGAAGGTAATCCAACGCAAAATACAACACTAATTGAGAAGGGTATCCTAAAATCGTATATGATTGATAAATTAGGGGGACAGAAGATAGGAATGGAGTCCACCGGAAGTGGTCGTCGTCAATCTTATAAATATGCACCTACCTCCAGAATGAGAAATACTTATATTGCCAATGGGCCTCATAAACTGGCTGATCTTATATCTTCAGTGGATTATGGAATCTATGCGAAGAAAATGGGTGGAGGTTCTGTAATGCCTGGTACAGGAAATTTTAATTTCTCTGTAGGTGAAGGATATTTGATTGAAAAAGGCAAGATTACCAAAGCTATCAGAGGAGCAACCCTGATTGGAAATGGTGCAGATGCCTTGTTTAAAATTAGTATGGTCGCCGATAATCTGGCTTTTGCAGAAGGTATGTGCGGATCTGCCAGCGGAAGTATCCCTACCTGTGTAGGGCAGCCTGCCATCAAGATCGATGAAATAGTTGTGGGAGGGAGATAAGATGTTTAGCAATGTAATAAATGAATTGAAAAGTCATCTTTTAGGGAAAGTGGAAGACTTTGATATATTGATAAAATCTGACAAGAATTTCTCTGTAAAGGTATTTCATCAGGAAATTGATAATTTTACTTATGCAGATTCACGTGGCTTAGGCTTAAGAGTTGTTAAGAATGGGAAAACAGGTTATGCTTTTTCTGAGGATTTGAGTTCTGATTCCTTAAAGATCATTGCCGGGGATGCTGTATCAAATGCGGAGATTATTGAGAAAATTGAGGACGTCTCCATAGAAAATCATCCAGATGTCGATGTGGATTTAACTTTATATTCTACTGAAATTGATGAGACTCCTATTGAAGATAAGATTAATATTGCCAAAAATCTGGAGAAAATAGCTTATGAAACTGACCCCAGAGTAGTTAATGTAAACTATGCACTTTATGGTGATACGACTTCTTATATCAAAATTGCTAATTCCAAAGGTATGGAAAAAGAATATACAAAGAACTATGCCTTCTGTTATGTAGGCGTGATTGTGGAAGAAAAAGGGGAAAAGCGTTCATACTTCGAATTTGATACTACCCGGGATGTAAAAAAGCTTGATGCTGCCAAGTTGGCATCGACTTGTGTAAAAGAAGCACTTGCTCTCCTGGGACAGAATTCTGTAGAACCCGGTTCATATCCCATGGTTTTTACTGCTGAAGCTATGAGCAGTCTGCTTGGTACATTTTTCGATTTATTTTCAGCAAAATCTGTACAAGAAGGGAAATCTCTTCTGGGTGGCAAAATGAACAGTCTGGTAGCCAACCCCTGTGTTACTCTTCTTGATGATGCTTTGGATAAATTGGGTAATGCTTCAAGACCGTTTGATGGTGAAGGATTCCCCAGTCAAAAAACAGTTCTTATTCAAAATGGAATTTTGCTCAGTTTTTTACATAATACCAATACTGCAAAAAAAGATAATCTCAAGTCCACAGGTAATGCATATAGGGACTATAAATCTAATCTTGATATTGCTTATTCCAATTTGAAACTTGAACCTGGGGATTGTTCCCGGGAGAAATTATTTGAACAGCATGATGTGATAATTGAAATCGTTAATATGCAGGGATTACATTCAGGTGCAAACTCCATATCGGGGGATTTTTCACTTTCTGCAGAAGGGTTTATCTATGAAAAGGGTAAAAATATAGGATCTTTGAGACCCTTCACTATATCGGGGAATTTCCTTAGTCTGCTTCAGGATATCACTATGATAGCTTCAGATTTTAAGTATTCCAGTTCTTTTATCGGATGTGCTTCCTGTCTGGTTAAAAGTCTCAATTTAAGCATATAATCATTTTCTGGTTAAGGGCGGTTTTCGCCCTTAACTTCTCTAAAACAGTCATAACCGGACTACTAAACACTATTTAAAAAGCTAAAAAAATATTATATAACACAAAGTATTTAAAGCAGTTAGTGTCTTTCAGAAATCTGATTTATGACTCATATTAACTTCTAATAAATATTATCTAGTAGTAATGTTATTAAACTCCCATTTTAATCTTGACAAGAATTTCTGCCAACATATGTTTGCGACGGATTGAGAGATGTTTGTTGACTAATGAGGAACCCCTGATTGTATAATTGTACCCAAAAACAAAGTGTGTTTTGTTTAAAATGGAGTAACAAATAAAATAAAATAAAGGAAGTAAGATGAAAAAAATTGTACTATTTCTAAGCTTGGCAGTTTTGACTAATGCACTTTTCTCCGCTATGTTAAGCGGATATGTCAAAAATAAAGCCAATAAGGAAACTATTCCCTTTGCTAATGTGATCTTAACTGAAACCGGGCAAGGCGTGAACTGTAACGAGAAAGGTTACTATTTGTTTCCTTCTCTGAAGCCAGGGACATATACTGTAACATTCCAGATGATTGGATATGAAACATATAAAGAGAAGGTTACAGTCGGTAGGACAACATATCTTGATGTGGAGTTAGTTGGTAAAAAAGTACAGATGCAGAGTGTGAAAGTGGTTGGAGTTAAAGAGAAGGAAGAGAAATTTTATATTCCGGTAAGTGAAATGAAGATCACCCCAACAGAAATCAAGGAGCTACCTCAGGTTGCGGAAGCGGATCTATTCCGTTCCATGTCTATGCTCCCAGGTATTCAAACTATTTCTGATTATTCCTCGGGACTTTATGTTCGAGGCGGGTCGCCAGATCAGAATCAGATTTTGATGGACGGGATTGATGTATATAATCCATCTCACTTTATGGGTTTTTTCTCGACTTTCAATATTGATGCCATCAAAACAGTTGATTTGACCAAAGGCGGATTTGAAGCTAAGTATGGCGGTCGTTTATCATCAGTAATGAATGTTTATAATCTGGATGGCAACAGGAAGAAAATGGATGGAGCTGTCAATTTAAGTTTGGTTACATCCAAAGCAACGCTTAGTGGGCCATGGTCTAAAGGTTCCTGGATGGTTTCAGGTAGAAGGACATATTTGGAGCTTGTGGAAAAGATGATTGGGGAATTACCTGATTATTACTTTTATGATGCACATGCCAAGCTTAATTGGGATCTCAGCGGTAGCGATTTCCTACAATACAGTTTTTATAACGGCAAAGATAATTTAGATATGTCGATGTCTTCAAGTGATATTCTTTTGAATTGGGGAAATACGACAAATGTTTTAAAGCTGAATCATATGTTTGAAGCGAATCATTATGTAGAAACAATGCTTGCCTATTCCAAATATCAATCTTTAATGGAAATTGGCTATGGAGATCAAGCTTTTCAAAGAAAGAATGAGTTGAATGATTTGACATTTAAAGCAAATTTTACTTATGAGCCAAGTGATAAACACAGAATAGAATATGGTTTGGAGGAGAAATTTTTCAAGATCCTATTCAAAGTTTCTGATTCAGATGAACAATCAGCACAGGATTATCCTAATGTAGAACAGAGCTCTTTACATACAGCGGCTTACCTGATGGATAATTATAAGCCTTCTATATTATGGCTGATAAAGTATGGTGCCAGATTTGACTATTATAATGAAGGCAGTTATTTCCGAGTTTCACCGAGACTTTCAGTCAGATATTATCTGGAAAGAAATTGGCAGGCGTATATAGCGGGTGGAAGATATTATCAATTCGTCACCTTGGTAGGAGTGCCTGAATTTTCAGCCTTTGACCTGTTCTTCCCGATTGATAAGTCTGTGAAACCGCTGGAAAGTGATCACATTATCCTGGGCTCAGATATCGATTTCATGAACTATTTCAGTCTTAATGTGGAGACTTATTATAAGGATATGCGTAATTTAACTACCTTAAGGCCGGAAGTTGATCAGGAATACAACAATGATTTACCTTTGGATCAGGTTTATAATTTTGGACATGGCAATGCATATGGATTGGATATTATGCTTAAGAATGATTTCTTTGATTGGAAGGGTTACATTTCTTATTCCTACGCTGTGACGACCCGTAAATTTAAAGCTGAGAATGAAGGCTTAGTATATTATCCAAAGTTCGACAGAAGGCATCAGATCAACATTAATCAAAACTATTACTTAGGCAAATATACCTTTGGTACTAGTTTTGTTCTTGGTACCGGTCAACCGCTGGCTAAACCTATCGGTGTACTGGAAAATACAGCACCTGACGGTATGGTGACTTATAACATGATCTATGGCCGTGCAGACAGCGACAGATTACCAAGTTATAACAGATTCGATTTCTCTGTGAAAAGATCATACTACTATAAGAAAATGACAATAGAACCTTATCTGCAAGTGACCAATATGTTCAAAAGTAAGAACATTAACAATAGAACATATTCTCTGGAAGATAAAACCATTAAAAAGAATGATACTAATATGCTGCCCAGAATTCCGACCATAGGAGTGAACATAAAATGGTAAAAAAACTCATAATCATAACTATAGCACTCAGTCTTTTATTGATTACAGCTTGTGCTAAGGACCCTACTAATATTAATACAAAGTACAAATACTCTGTTTATGCATATTTAAAGGCGGGTGAAATTCTTACTGCTGATAACCCGGTTTATATAAAGAAAGTGATATCACCCCAAAGTCCGGATATGAATCCTACTGTAGAGAATGCTGTTGCTTATATTGCTTACAAAACGCCTGAAGGTCTCAGTCTGCAGATTAGCTTAAAACACATTGGGGATGGAAAATACATTTTCGAAAGTGGAGATATTGAGTTTGTAAACTATATGGCTGAAACAGGATTTTTGCCGAATGTAACATATAATTTAGTTGTTGATATTCAAGGTGAAATAATTACAGCTAAGACAACTATCCCGGATATCCACCCTAACGACATTTTTTCGGATAGTCTTTCAACAACACCTATGATCAAAACTCCAGTAAGCATTGCCAACAATGAAACGAACATTAATAATGCTATCCGGATTAACTGTCCTCCAGACTCAACCAAGCAGATTTACGTTGAAACTTACTGTCTGGAACCTTGGACAAATGCCTGGTATGTTGATGTTTACGGAGGAATTGAAAAGCCTGAGAAAGAGACTGAATATGAAGATCCTGTAACCCATCAACCCAGAAAAATTGCTTTTACCCAAAAGTACCTACCCATCCCCGGGATGAATCAAATTGTCATTTCTAATTACTCTTACCTTTTTGTTTTCTACGGCGATTACCGTTTGACCTGCTATGTAATCGATGATAACTACTATACCTATTCTTACAAACCTCAGGGTTGGGAACATGGCGGAATAGTCGGAGGGTATGGAGTTTTTGGCTCAATTGCGGGAAAACAGTTCTATGTACATGTAAATGATTAAGACAAATAATTCCTAAAAATAACTTAACAAAACCCTCTACGGAGGGTTTTTGCTTGTCAAAAATATCTATTCAATTATTCTTCCATCTGGAGATTGAAAGATGAATGTTATAGACCTTACCCAAACAATTGAGCCGGGCATGCCGGTATTTCCAGGAGATAATCCCATCTCTCTTGAACAATTCAAATTTATTGAAACTGATGCTTATCGCAACTCTATACTAAAAACTGCTATGCACTGCGGTACTCATCTCGATGGTCCGGGACACTTTCTTCAGGATGCCCCTTCGCTGGATCTTATCGACCCGGCAAGATTTTGCGGGAGTTGTTGCATTCTGGATGTGCGGGGCTCAAATCCAATTAGATATGATCAAGCATATGAAGACATTATTTCGGAGGATCAAATTGTCCTTGTCTATACGGGTCATTCTCAACTGTGGGGTACGGAAAAGTATTTCTTGGACTATCCTGTTCTCACTCAGGAAATTGTAGATCTTTTCATCAGAAAAAGAATCAAAATTCTCGGTATGGATACACCATCACCTGATGCCAGCCCATATCCTATGCATGCTCAACTTTTTTCTGCAGGAATATTGATTCTTGAAAGTCTGACAAACCTGCATTTGTTGGATCCTGATTCACAGTACTTTATTACTGCACTTCCCTTGAAGATCAAAGCAGATTCATCTCCCTGCAGAGTCTTGGCGATTAGATTCTGAAAGCACCTGTTCTGCTTACTGTCGAATAGCTTTGAGTTAGTCTATGTTGTCCATAAAGTCAATTTTGTACATACCGTCCATCTTTTTGTGATTTCTTTCGAAAAAGCATCCGAGTAATTACCTTTTGGAGTTATTGAGGGTTAGTGTAATCTCCTTAATCATTATCTTCCTCTTTGATTATTTGGGCTTCCAGTTCGATAAATTCTTCTGCTTCTTCGACTGTAGCCATTTCGACCAGAGTTTGATCGAGTTTACTCTTAGTTTTAACTCCGAGAATACGCAGTTTTTCGGCTTTGGAGACCAGGTTACCAGAACCTTTGGATAATTTATTGAAAGCATCATCGTAGCTGTTTTTCAGAGTTTGCATATTAGAGCCGATCTTCTCGAAATCTTTTACAAAACCCGCAAATTTATCATACATTTTACCAGCTTCCTCGGCAATGGTCAGGACATTCTTATTGCGGTATTCATGGTTCCAAAGAGAATGAATCGTTCTTAAAGTGATCATCAAGGTAGATGGACAAACTATCACTATGAACCGATCATAAGCGTCTTTAAACAAGGCACGGTCTTTTTCAATGGCAGTTAAAAAAGCACTCTCGATAGGAATGAACAATAGAACAAAATCCAGGGAATTGAGTTTTCCAAGTTTTTCATAGTGCTTGGCTGATAACTCAGTAACATGTTTTCGCACAGAGCTGGTATGTTCATTCAAATACTTCAGTTTTTCAACTTCATCTGGTTCATTTACAAATTTCTCATAAGCAGTTAAAGAAACTTTGGAATCTATGACAACCTGCTTATTGTTGGGCAGTTTGACTATCACATCAGGTCGAACTGATTTTCCTTCATCATCTTTAAAGTGTGCCTGAGTCACATACTCATCACCTTCACGCAGACCAGAATTTTCCAGAATACTCTCCAGGAGCATTTCACCCCAGGTACCCTGAGCTTTTGAATCGTGCTTGAGGGCATTAGTCAGTTTTTGAGCATCATCACTGATTTGAGTATTGATTTTTTTAAGATCATCGATTGTTTGTTTAAGAAGCTCCTGACCGGTCTTGTTCTCTGTATGTACAGCCTCCACTCTTGTGCGGAATATTTCCAGCTGTTCTTTTAGGGGAGTCAATACCTGATCCATTTGTTCCTTGGATTTGGCAGAGAAGGCAGCGGATTTAGCCTCCAGTACTTTAGCTGCCAGATTTTCAAAAGTCTCCTTGAGTTTCTGTTCAGCTTGGTGTACAACTTGAATTTTTTCTTCGTATTGTTTATTCTCTTTCTCCAGAGCCATATTCAGTTCTGATATTTTTGCATGTGATTCAGAATCTTTCTTCATTAAGGTCTCTATTCTTTGTTGTAACTCAATTTTCTCGGTTTCCAGTTTTTGTGCTTCAGTGATTTTATCTTTCAGATTTTGTTGGGCATTTTCCAGGTTGGCCTTGATTTCTGATTCTCTGGAGGTGATCAGTTTGCTTTCTTTTTCCTGCTGTTCGAGTTTAGCTCTGAGTTCCAATACTATTTTGGAGGTATCTTCTAATTGTTGGTTTTTATCAAGATATTGTTTTTTCTGCTCATTGACTGTAGAGATTAAGGCAGATCTCTGCTGATCTGCTTCCGATAATTTTTCTCTGTAATCTTCCATTCTTAGAGTCAAATCTTTATTGCTTTGAGAAGAGAATTCCAATTGTTTAGATACTTCCTGGAACTGGGTCTGGATTCTTTCCAGATTAATCAGTTGCTGATGTAATTCAGCTTCCAGTTTTTTTATTTGTTCAGCAAGATTTTTATTTTCAGACTTCAGACTTTCTCTTTCGATTAACCCTGATTTTGTGATGTTCTTAACAATGATGAAAAATAGTAAAAGTCCGATTATCGCACTAACAGCATATATTATGATAAACAATGTCATCTCCAATACCTCCAAGCAAGATTGTACGACTTTGCCAGTTATTTAGAATTAGTCAAGCAAAATGGTAATGACGCAAAAAAGGGACACTTAGAAGTGTCCCTTTAATTAACTTAATTGATTTTGGTTATTTCTTTACTGTAAACATTAGTCCAATGTAGTAATCATTGTTATAATCATCAAGATAACCGCCCAGATCAAGGGTCAGATTCTTGGAATGTTCATACCCGATTCCACCTGTAAATCTTTTGTAGCTGCTTGAGGTCTTGCCGGTAATTTTACTGACAGTGTATTGAGCATCGTTCTGACTTTCTGTAACGGCTCCGTCACCAAATTCAGTGAGTAAAGTATTGGGTTGGTAGGTCGAGAATTTTTCTTTTGAATCTATCTCGTTACTATGATGAATAAATATTGTTCCTACTCTGAATTTGAAATTCCTTAAACTAAAGCCATCATTACTTGTAAGATGTTCTTTTGGTAAGGCAAATTCCAGTCCTACAGGTATCTGTGTTATGGAATATGAACTGGTTACTTCCTGTTTATACTGATATAAAGAAGTTGTAGTTCTCTTCCAGTCGTTATGATCATCGAACAGACTGTCCACGTTAGTCCATACTGCAGAATTTGATTCTATATTATCAGTTTTTTCATGTTTTGCATAGATTTCGTACTTAGCTCCCAGGGCAAAAAATACAGTTGCACTTAATTTGATATTATAGTTGTAGTCCAGAAGTCCATGAAATCCGCTATAATCACCTGAGGCATTTGTTTTGGAATTTCGTGTTGTGGTATTACGGTAATCATTTGCTATCGTGTAATCTGTTGTACTTGAGAAATTGCCTTTATTGTTAATATCACCACCATAATATCCCATTCCTGCACCAAGTGACCAAAAACTATCTTCCAATCTGTCTGCACTTTTTTGGATAATGCTTTTAAGAGTGGTTTTTACAAATAGTTCGTTTTGAGTATATTCATTTAAACTATCTCTTGAGCTGGAATACTTTTCGAAATTACTTTCAATATTATTGTCATAATTTACAGTTTCAATGCTGAAAAATTCCTTGATCTTCAATTTGTTGGAATTATTTCTGGAATAGATTAAATCAAATCTCATTTCTCTTTCCAACTTGTTTAACATGATGGGCATAGAATATGATAACATGCTTGAAAATCTGCTTGAAGAGATAGTCCTGTCAAAATCACCAATTCTGCTTGATTTTTCTGCAAGAGAATCTGTATCATTATATACATAATAATATTCCTGTACATTGCTCATAGAGTTATCTCCAATATGGAATACTGTATAGTAGTCAGGATAAGGATATGTATCAAAGGGGTTATAGTAATTATATGAACTTTGGTTCCAGCTTTGAATTCCTTTATTATAGGATAATTTTAGTCCAATTGCTCTGTCATTCAGAGGATAAACTGAGTTAAACAGCCAATAGATATTATCATCCTGCTCATCTTTTGTAGAATACTTCTCTTTGGTTATTTCTTTAAATTGGTAATAATAAGGGTTTTCACTACTACTACCATAATAATTGGTAGTAATATTTTCTCTTTCTGTGCCATCACCACCAAAATTACTGATTGCTTCACGGTATCTTATTAAAAATGAATGGGACATTCCTTCCAGATATTTGTTCTTAAAATTCATCCCAAAAGGAAATTCATTCATAAAGGATTTCTTCGAATAAGTATAATAGCTGCCATAATAATCTTTGTAGATACTCTGATTGATATCGGCTAAACTGGTAAAGTAGTATTGATCTGCGATATATCTCAAATCAATTGGATCATAGATTTTTTCCCAAACACCTTCTATGACAGACCCGGTGGTCGTACTCTTAATTGATTCAGGTTGCTGTGCAGAGATTGCGTAAAAACAACACATTATAAGGATGATTACAAATACTGATTTTCTCATTTAGTCCTCCCACTATTGACAACTTGTTTCGGCTGTAACAGAATCTTCTGAATTGTAGGTCCGTCACTAATACTGACATTATCTATATACCAGCCATCATAGTTTGTGTAACTATCTGATGTAAGATGCCACCTGATCTTAATGGTCTGATTGGCATACGTGCTTAAATCGAAAACTGCACTCTGCCAATCAAAATAACCTGAATAATAACTATCATAGTTGTACGTTGGAGATACCGGATACATAGTCATCCAGTTTGAACCATTATCTGTACTTACTTCCAGGTATGCTCTATCGTAGTAGGATTCACAATAGAGATAGAAATCAAAAGTCAAACTATAATTATTTCTGATTTGAAGACTTGGAGAATCTAATTCCAAGGATGAAGCAGAGGGATAGTATCCATTCAAGTTTGTAGCCCATAAATTTCCATCACTTGTTACTTGGGTAGTAGTTCCCCATTCCCAGCCATCAGGGTCGTTAGTATCGGTAGTAAAATTTCCGTTGTTTATATTGAAATCAAACATGTAGTTTGGATTTTCGACAAAGTTGATACTTATTGTATTTGATGTAAAAATGTCATTACCCCTGTAAGCAACTACATAATAGTAGTAAATGTGATTGTTTTCTTTTTCAGAGGTATCACTGAAATTTGTACTATTCGGTCCAATATCTGCTACCTTTGTGAAAGACTCTTCATCCTGTGAATCCTTGGCTCTAAAGATCTGATAACCTTCTTCACAATTAGAATTATCTATCCAATACAAATCAATTGTACTTCCGTGGATTGAATACTGCAAGCCTGTAGGTGCACCTAAATGTAAGGTAAAGGAGCTGATTGTCGAATTATGTATCTCTTCATTTACTCCAGATCCTGCGAAAATCTGCACATAATAATAGTAAATATTGTTTAATTCTAAAGTAGATGTGTCCTGATACGTTTGTGTATTTCTGGGTAAATCCCCTGATATTAAAGTGAAAGCACTTGCTGCCTGGGTATTTACTGCTCTATACACTCTGTAGCCTGTTTCATAAGTTGAAGCATCTGTCCAGGTTATACGAACACTATTAGTACTGTCCTGATAGGGAGGAGAAACAAGAATGGGAGTATTCATGACATAGACTAATCTGACCTGTTCGCTCCAGCCTGTTTCTTCATAATTATTGACTGCCTTTAAGGAAACATAGTTCATCAGGTTCTTATCGGCTACTGTGGTCGAAACGGTTGTTGCATTTATAACATCTATACTGTCAATGACACCATTAAAATCTTGCTTCAAGACGAAATTCCGAGCAGATTCAGCATTGTTATGCCATCTTAAATCTACCATAGTATCAGATAAAAAATCATAGGCGATGGAATCCGGAGCTAAAAATTTAGGTGTTTTTAAGCTCAAGGTGTCCTTGATCGCCATGCCACTTTTATTAAAAGCAAATAAAGTATATTGATATGATATATCCGGATTAAGCCCTTCATCCAAAAAGCTGATTGAATCCTGCTTATTATAAGTTTTGAGTAATGTTGTACCCCGATAAAGCTTATAAACTAAAAAATCAGCATCTGTGGATTTCTGCCAGGCTAATTCGATCTGATTGGATCTGATCTTGCCGTTTGTATAACCCGGCTGATAACCCTCTGTGTCTTTGTAAAGATCTACATTGAACAATTTGTGCTGCGACGGCTTGTTTAAATCAGTCTGCCCGAATTTCAACGGATTGTCACACCCACTGATAATCAGTGCAAAAAAGATCATAACAAATAGAAATCTTCTCATTTTTCCTCCTGAATATTTTAAACTCTGAGATGTAAACATAATAAAGTGTATTATATTCGTCAAGGAAATATTAGTTAAGGTCTAATTATTCTCAATTCTCTAATCTTTCCAACACCCAATCCTCTTCCTGTTGAAACAAGTCTTTAGAAATAGTTAATTGCTTCACTTTATCTATAGCATCTTTTTTGAAAAACAGCTTAAAGGGATAGCCTTCAATACTGAACTCATCACCACTTACTGAAATTAATTTCAGACCAGGCCAAAAAGCATCTATACATAACCTGTTCTCCTGAATATAGACCAGGTATTTCATCTCATTTCCGTCCGCAAATTTTTTGGAATACTCTCCACAATAATTAACATCCTCAGGTCGCAATAAGATTTCTTCTCTGAAGGGAATCTCCAGGAATTGCAGCATCTCTTTTCTGTATAGATCCCAATCCTGTCTGGAATTCTCTATACTCATTTTGGGAAGAGTAAACTCTTTCATCAACTCCAGGGAAATGTCTGATAAGCTTTGATAATAATAATTAGCTTCTGTCTGGCCATCCCAATTCCTTTTTTTTGCATGTTCTGTACTCTCCAGTTTGCTCAAAATCCATTCAGTCCAGTCTTTGCCTCTTCGGGTAAAATTCAGATTAATGCCTGTCTCAACGTCCTGTGGGTACAGATAGATCACTACAGGATTAAGCTGTTCTACCTGTTTGATCAGTGCATGTCCAAACTCTTTTATTCTGCTCTTATCGGTCTCCTGACGGATCAAAGTGGCAAATGGATATTGAAAGAGATAGCTTTCTACAATATATACTGAACCTGACTGCTTTACCTCCTCTGCAAACTTTCCCCACAATTCAACATATTCTTTGAGATAAATTTCTGTTTTTTCCTGGGTAGTCAGTTCTTTCGCCCAGTTTGGCTTGTAAACTAAGGGATGATCTTTTTCCTCTTCGTGTAACCATTTTACCTGCATATTATTCTTCTGCATTTGTCTATAGAGAAAATGTGACAAGGTTGATTTCCCCGAACCCGTAATTCCATCAATTAATATCAGCTTTGTATTTAACATATAATCCTCCTGATAACATTATTAAGCTTTGCAATACACAGAGCAATATTCATTCCGTAACTCTTATTTCTTTGCCCTGAATTAATACTTAATAATTAATAATTAATAATTATTAAGTACTTTCTCCTTGACCTCAAAGCTGAATTCAAATTTTTTGACTAAGCATATTAATGCATTTGCTCTGGCTCATCTTTAAGCTACTAAGCAAACCCAATTATTTTCTGCATTAGAAAATATTAATATCAAGAATATGCAAAATAAAAAATAAAGAAAGGAAGTAATGAAGTACGATATTCAAAAAGTCCGCAATATCGGTATCAGTGCGCATATCGATTCCGGCAAGACAACTCTCACAGAAAGAATCTTATTCTATACTGATAAAATTCATGCAATCCATGAAGTAAAAGGAAAAGACGGCGTCGGTGCAACCATGGATCACATGGAACTCGAAAAAGAAAGAGGTATTACGATTACCTCAGCCTCGACAAATGTAAATTGGGAAGATACTAATATCAATATTATTGACACTCCCGGCCACGTGGACTTTACCATCGAGGTGGAAAATGCCCTGCGTGTTCTGGATGGAGCCATTCTTGTGCTTTGTTCAGTGGGTGGGGTGCAATCTCAGTCTCTTACTGTTGACCGCCAAATGAAAAGATATGGCGTGCCCTGTATCGCTTTTGTAAATAAACTGGACCGTGTAGGCGCCAATCCATATAAAGTAAAAGATCAACTCATTGAAAAACTCGGTCGTAATGCCGTCCTTGTTCAGATGCCTATTGGTCTGGAAGATAAACTTGAAGGTCTGATTGACCTTATTGAAATGCGTGCTATCTATTATGATGGCCCCACAGGATCTGATATCAGATACGAAGAGATCCCGGAGTATTTACTCGAAGAAGCAAAAGCTCTGCATGAAGAACTGATAGATAAAGCTACTATGTTCTCGGAAAAACTAACTGAAGCCTATTTTGATGGTAATGTGACTACAGATTTAATCAAGGATGCAATCAGAAAAGGTGTTCTAAGTCTTGGCTTAACACCTGTTTTTATGGGAACTGCCTTCAAAAACAAAGGTGTTCAAACCTTATTGGATGCTGTTATTTCATTTTTACCCTGTCCTACAGACAGAAAAAATGTGGCTCGTGATTTTAATGATCACGAAAAAGAAGTTGAAATAGTTTCCGATCACAATCTGGATACCGTGGCTATGGCTTTCAAACTTGATAACCAGATCTATGGTCAATTAACCTATGTCCGGATCTATCAGGGTAAGATTAAAAAAGGTCTGAGTCTGTATAATACAAATAAAAAAGATAAATTTAAAGTTGGGCGTTTGATCAGAATGCATGCCAGTTCGATGGAAGATATTGATGAAGCATATGCCGGGGATATTGTTGCACTTTTTGGTGTAGATTGTTCTCTGGGAGATACTTTTGTTTCAGGTGATATCAACTATTCTCTGAAATCTATGTTTGTACCCGAACCGATAATTTCTTTAGCTATTACACCCAGAGATAAAAAATCTCAGGATAATATGAGTAAAGCACTCAATCGCTTTGTGAAAGAGGATCCCACTTTCAAGCGGTTCGTCGATGAAGAATCCAATGAAACAATTATCAGAGGAATGGGTGAACTCCACCTCGATGTTTATATCGAAAGAATGAGACGTGAATACAAAGTTGATCTTGAAGTTGGTATGCCACAGGTTTCCTATAGAGAAACAATCACCGAATCTGTAAGATTTGATTATACCCATAAGAAACAATCCGGTGGACGCGGACAATATGCCAAAATTGCCGGGAATATAGATCTGACTGGTAATGATGATAATCTTTTTGTTGATGATATCAAAGGTGGGGTAATTCCTTCTACATATATGCCGGCAACAGAAAAAGGTTTCAACAATTCTCTGGAAAAAGGTTCTTTAATCGGTTTCCCTGTTGTAGGTGTGAAGATGATCATCAATGACGGTAGTTATCATCCGGTGGATTCTTCCAATCTTGCATTTGAATTAGCTTCTATTCATGCTTTTAAGGAAGCCTATAGAAAAGCTAAGCCCCGCATTCTGGAACCTATCATGAAACTCATGGTAGAAATGCCTTCCGAATATCGTGGTCCGGTTATGGCTAGTATCAATCAGAGAAGAGGTGTTGTCCTGCATACAACAGTTGATGAAGCTTTTACCCAGATCGAAGCTACTATTCCTCTGGTGGAAGTATTCGGCTATGCCACAGTACTCAGATCTTTGACTCAGGGTAAATCTGAATTTACTCTGGAATTTCTCAAATATGATAAAGTGCCTAAGAATTTAGAAGAAACTATCATCAAAGAAATTACTTTAAAAAATAAAGCTTCTTAAAGATTGAAACAATTATATAAGGCTTATAATTCTATTTCAAGAATTATAAGCCCTTTTCTATTTATTGTTCTATATTGACATATTTGTCCATTCTTTGATCATCACCAGAATAGACCAGAAGTTTATTTTTGGAATCATATATGTAATTAAAACTGCTGACACCATAGGCAAAATAGTAACTATACTCAGTATCCAAAACTAAAGTACCTGCCGGAAAGGAGTATTCTGAGGGATTACCCGACAATTCTTGGTAAAAATCTACACCAGGTGCACCTCCGGTAAAACCTGTTTCAAATGATGTTGCATAGACTATCAGATTCTGATTGGCATTTTGACATCGCCATTGCAGTTTGTATGAGGATCCAATGCTGTCTGGTGCTGTGTCATTTAACATAATTATCGGATAGGCAAGAATTATGTGATCGTTAAATGTTATTTCAAACGGGCCATTATTGTATGCATCTCCTTTTGCATAAAATTTGACTTCTATTCTTTGACCTGCATGATACTTTTTGGGAATTACCCATTGATTTGTCTGACGATATTGTGAACAATCCTGATTATTAATTCTGAGAGATAAACTATCCCCCTCTTTTTCCCCTTTGCAAAACCAGGGATGACCGAAACTGACTATCAGATTGTCTTCTTCCATTACTAATGATAAGCGAAATCCGCTGCTGTGTTGGATTACACCAAATGCCTGCTGAGAGTTGATCTCCGGGTCTGTCGGACTGGATTTAGCCATACAGGAAAGGAGAAAGAAACCACAGAAGAGCAAAAGCAAATGCATTAACTTCATTTAACCTCCTTTTACAATTATCAATATATATTATTTCAAAAAATTTAGCAATCAATAATAAAACAGTTAATAAACTGAAAAGTTACAATTTGTAAATAGTTTTTTTGTTTGATTTTGTTTTAAAATCAATTACTATTTGTTTTAGGAGGAATAATGAGTAAAAGTTGCCCCATTTCCCAGATCCAGGTTTCTGAAACAGTTGTACGTTTAAATGCGTTATGGACGGTTTTGTCCTTAATTGGGATCTATTTTTATCCCTGGATCGTCTCTCTGTTGATCGTGGATTTTTTTATCCGAGGTTTTTGGAATCCTAGGAATAGTTTGTTCAGTAAATTTAGTTGTCTGGTTGTGAAAATTCTCAAACTGAAATCCAAGACTACCAATGGGGGACCGAAGATCTTTGCCGCCAAGATTGGTTTTTTGATGAGTTCAATAATTTTATTTTGCTTTCTTTTTGCTCTTACTATTCCTTTCTATGTCTTCTGGATTATGATCATGGTTTGTGCATGCCTGGAAGCTTTCCTGGGTTATTGTGTCGGCTGCCAACTGTATTCGATATTAGGCTCAGTTTTTAAATGGAGATAATTGCCGCAAGGGACATAACACACCTCCCCCGCGTAGCGGGGGAGGTGTGTTATGTCCCTGTTGATCAATATTCCTTCCGACAGTTTACACTTGACTCATCACTAGTATGATATCTGTATCATATGCTGGACGCTATTCCTCATTTCAAAAGCAGCATTTTTTTTGTGATGCTTTCATTTGTAGAGTCAGCCCTGTAAAAATATACGCCTGAAGAAAGAGCTTTTCCACTATCATCAGTTCCATTAAAAAAAACAGAATGATCACCATCCTGCAAATTTTCATTCAACAAAGTTCGAACAAGCTGTCCTTTAATATTGAAAATATCGATTCTGACCTTGCTCTTCTTATCTAAGTGAAAGCTGATAGTCGTTGAAGGATTGAAGGGATTCGGGCTGTTTTGTTTTAAGGAAAGGGGGCGGAGTGTCTCATTAGTCTGGTCGATAACAGGAGCTGCAGAGCAATCGTAAATGCCAAAATGATAATGATCGGCAACAAATATAAAATTCCCCGAGACATCTATGCCTTCAGCAAACCCGGGAGTGTCATAATTACCCAGCAATATCGGGTTAGAGGGATTAGAAACATCAAGAATCTGTAAGCCAGAAATTTGTGAGATTATGAAAGCAACATTGTTTTGAATAACAACGTCTTTTATCCAGTCGTATGGAAAAAAACAAACTTCTGTCGGGGTTGTGGGATCCGATATATCAATTATATACAAACCAAAAAAAGACTCCGCCAAATAGGCGTAATTTCCGGATATATAAACACTTTCGATATTAAAATTATCAGGCCAGGGAGATTGAGGTACAAAAAATCCGATTTCAGTAATCTGATTAGCTCCCGAGATATCATAAATGCCAAAACCTGCTTCACCTAATGCCATATAAGCATAGTTGTTTAAAACGCAGACATCGAGAGAATGTCCGGGAAGCAATTTTGTGTAAACAATATGAGGATTTGTCTGATCTGAGATATTTATTATATTTAAATAGTATTCGTTGACTACATAAGCATAGTCTCCGGTGACTTTCACTTTTAAGGCCTCTAAAAGTGAATCGCATGCCCCAATTTCCTGAGGATTAGCAGGATTGGAAATGTCCACAATTCTAAAATAGCCGGAATTGTCGGCAAGATAAACATAATTGCCACTTATATCCAGACCAAATATACTTCCATTTACATTAAAATGACCAATTTCCTGAGGAAGAACGGGGTTGGAAACATCAAAAATGTATAGTCCGTTGTCGTCTTTGGCAACATAAGCAAAATTGTTTACTACCTTAACATCCAGTACTGCACCTGTAAAATTTACATAACCAATTTCATGTGCAGTATATGGGTCAATTATATCGATTACTCGAAATCCTGACATCCAATCCAATAGATAAGCGGTAGAATTTTGTATCATCAGGTCAAGTGCATCTATGTATTCCAGGGTATTTATTAGCATTGGAGATGAATTTTGGATACTAATTACCTGGAGCCCTCCGTAACCATCACCCATATAGATAAAGTCATTAGCTATTGCTATACTTTTGGGATTCCCTGTCATTTCAAAGCTATCCGTTAGAAAAGGTGCTGCAGGATTTGAAATATTGATTTTTTTAAAACCGAAATTTGAGATTGCAGCATAAACGAAATTATCCTTGATCGCAATATCGATAGCATCTACAAGATTACATGAACCTAGTTCAAGGGGGTTATAAGGGTTTGTAATATCCATAATATGTAGAGAACCATTAACTAAATACGCATAATTATTTTGGACGATTATATTCTTAAAAGGATGATTACAGGATGCACATTGCACAATATTCATCGGGTCTGACACATTGAGAATAAACATTGTATTCATACTCGACACATACGCATAATCACCCTGAATAGTGATATGATAAACTTCACCAGGAATATCAAAGTGATTTATTTCCTCTGGATTCACTGGATCTGATACATCAATAACCCGAATACCTGCTTCATAGTCTGCCACATAAACTATATTTTCACGTACTGCAAGACCTAATGCTATATCAGGGGTATCATAATAACCAACTTCCTGTGGAGATGCCGAATTGGATATGTCCAAAATCCTTAACCCTGTGTGACGTGTAGTAAGGTACGCATAGTTGCCTGAAATTACAAAATCAGATGGTGCATCCCAGACTTTTAAAGAACTACTTACCAATGAAACATTATTGTTGGTGTCCTGGGCATAAATTGTTACTGAAATTGCCAATAATAGAGCAATCATTAAGACTAAATATAAACATAATTTTGGCATACATCCTCCAATCCGGATTTCTTATTATAATTTTTTAAAGCATAAAGTATTCCATAATTTTATAAAGCAGTTATAAATTAATTCTTAAAATAACCAATTGATCTAAAAAGGTAGGCAATCTCCTGATGTAGGTAATTAGTTACTTCTTAAATAAGGACAATAAAAATAACATCGAGCACAATAGCCCTATCGTAGCTCCGGTGGCAGTATTAAGATAGAAAGAGAGCACTAAGCCGACTAACCCTGAGATCAAAGAGATAGCAATACTCACCATATGATAATTCTGGATATTGTTAGTAATATTCCTGGCTGTAGCTGCTGGCAGGATCAGTAAAGAATTGATTATTAAAATACCCACCCATCTGATCGAGATGATGACAATTGTAGCGATCAAACAAGTGAAGATGATCTCATTAATTCTGATCCTGATGCCTCTGCTGTAAGCTATCGATGGGGCGATACTGAACATCAGAAGCCTGTTAAAAAGGAAGACCCAGGCTACAATAATGATCACAAGCAGGATCAGGATAAGTAAAATCTCCTGAGGAGTAATACTCAACAAATCACCTATCAGATAAACAGAATATTTGTTGAAATTCCCGCCTTTTGATAATATGACCACTCCAAGGGAAACAAACAAAGACGAGAGAACACCAATCACAGTGTCTATGCTGATTCTGGCATATGCTTTAATGAAATGAAACAGGATGGCAAAAAAAATACCGAAACAAAGCATTGCCCAGATAGGGTTGCCCAGACCAAACAACACTCCTATGGCGATCCCTGTCAAAACGCTGTGTCCGAGTGAGTCGGAGAAGAAGGCCATGCGATTGTTGACGATCATCGTTCCCAGAATGGCATAGGCTGGAGCAATCAACAGAATTGCCAACAAAGCATTCTTCATAAATGAATAATGTATCCAGGAAAATGGAAGAAGCATTTCCAACATTTTATATATCTGCTCCATCAACTTTCTCCCAAATGTGTAAAGATATCAATACCAAAAGTTTCCAGGAAAATTTTGTTCTTAAAGACTTCAGCAGGTTTACCCTGTGCCAGGACAGTCTTGTTTAGGAAGATGACATTGTCTGCATATTTGGCGATAGTATCAAGATCGTGTGAAACTATGATCACTGTCAGATCATAGTTATTCCTCAGTTCTGAGACTAGGTCATAGAATAGTTGCATACCTTTCAGATCAACGCCGGCAATTGGTTCATCCAGTAAGAGAATGTCCGGAACGGGATTCAAAGCCAAAGAAAGAAGAACCCGCTGCAATTCTCCGATGGAAAGATTACCTAGTTTCCGATTGATCAGGTGGGAAGCCTGTACCTTTTCCAGATTTGCCAGAATGGAATCTTTTACTTTTTTTTTATATTTAAACCAGACTGGATAATTACTCAAACAGGTAGAAAGAAAGTCGAGAACACTGACCGGTGTATGTCTGTCGAAATCCAGTTTTTGCGGGATATATCCGATAACAGGTTTACCGGAATGCAGTCCTTTTTTGTCGAGATAATTCAGGTTTCCGGTATGGGGAAGTTCACCGATAATTGCCTTAAGGAGAGTGGATTTACCGCCTCCATTCGGCCCTATGATGGCAGTTAATTCCCCACAATGAAAATGCATATTGATATCATGAATGATGATATCTCTGCCTATTTTTACCTGAAAATCTTCGATCTGAGTACAGCAAAGCCCGCATTGATTGCGGCTGGAAGGCTTTTCGTGACTGCAGGAGTTCATGATAGCTCCAGTGTGCAGTGGACTGTGTGCAGTGGGCAGAAGGTTCTACTTTCCCCCACTCTTCCCAAGTTCTGGATCAGAAAATGGGTTGTTGCTCTCTCGTGCCCACTGACCCCTGACACCTGACCCCTGACACCTGATCTCGGGGTGAGTTGAAGTATTGAGGATGCTTTTCCCAACACAAATCCTGTACAATAATTTTCATCCATTTCTCTTAAATACTCGTTCATCATCTTAATGCCTCTTTTAACACAGCCAGATTGGATTCCATGATCTTTTCATAGGCATCAATTTGAATCGAACCTGTAACGCCAGGATCTAAGGTATAGATTTTTAACTTTGTTTCTTTTCCGATCGTTTCTGCAGACTTGGCAGGATATTGTGGTTCAGCAAAGATAGCTTTGACCTTTGTTTTGTGAATCAGATCAATGGTCCGGGATAATTCCCCGGCTGAAGGCTGAGAACCTGGTTCACGCTCAATGACTGTAATAATATTCAGATCAAATTCCTTCGCAAAGTAGGGGAAAGCCTCATGGAAAGTTATTATATCTCTATTTTTTATTTCTGCCAGTTCCATATGCATCTTGGTTTTTAATTCGGTTAATCTGACTATATATTGTTCTGTGTTTGCCTGGTATTGCTTTTTATGGATCGGATCTAATTGCTGCAGTTTGCTACTGATATTCTCAACCTGGGTAATCGCATTTGAAATACTGACCCAAAAATGAGGATTGGTTACTCCATTTGCGACAATTGGTTTGATCTTTGCTGATGAATCTATGATCTTGTCTTCTGACAGCAGTGAAACTGCTTTCCCAAGAAAACTCTCCATGCCTCCGCCATTGATAATAAGGATATTTGTTGTTTCGAGTACTTTCATATCTTCAGGAGTCAGAGAATAATCATGCAGACAGCCCGTTGCTGGTTTGGTCAGGTTATTTATTTTTACATCAGGCACGTCTTTGGCAATATTCAGAGTAAAGATATAAATAGGGTAGAAGGATGTGGTTATGTTCAGATTTTTCTTTTCTACAGATGCTTTAGTACAGGACAGAATTTGAAAAAGCATAATTAGTATGAGTAGGAACTTACTGAGTTTTACAATTTTCACAGATCCCTCCTAAGATAATTTTCAGATCTTTAGTTTGTGTTCCTGGTGCGTAACCCGAGATTCTTAAATAATCATCTACACTCAGCTGGGCCAGACAGGTGATATGATGACAGGAATTACAGATAAAGTGAGGATGCAGTGGATTATGCTGACAAGCCATTTCAAAGAATTGGGTGCCTTCGGATTCAGTGATCAGCCTGAGTAATCCTTTCGAGACAAGTGTATTGATAAACCTGTAAAGAGTAACCAGATCAATGTTGTCTTGTTGCAACAGGCTTTCATATATATCATTAGCCGTAAAAGGTTTCTGAAAAGCCAGAATGCTGTCCAGCATGATCTGCCTTTGCTTGGTAATACGAATATTAAGACTCTTAAAGATCTCTTTTCCTGCACATTGTTCCTGCATATATCCTCCAAGGACAAAATAATAAATCCTGGAATATATGCAAGTTATTTGCAAAAAGATCTCACATATCAATTGTACTGAGAATAATCTAACCTTAATAAGAACCTGGCAAAAAATATGAATTTTTATATAACAACCATCCTATATCCTTGGATAATATACTATACTCACATTAATGCAAATTAAAAAATCTGTCTGGAGTCAAGACATATTAGTTTTTATTTTATATTGGTTAACGTATAATCATAAATAATCAAAAAAAAAATCAAAAAAGTCTCTGATTTTCTCATTTTTTTAAAATAGCATCTCTCTAGCTCCTTACTAGCTTCCCTTTAGGTTGTCTTTTGATTATGTCTCAACTATAAAAAAGTGTTATTGTTACAAAATTACCGAAAATCTAAACCAATATTTCCAAATAATCTCTCCTGCCTACTGCCCACAGCACACTGAAATAGCTTCAGCCAGATTGTAAAGATTCTACTGCACAGTTCGGGTTAAAGCTTCAATTCTCTTTCCTTGTCCATATAGTCCATACTATCTATTTAGTCCATTTTGTCCATTTCACATCACTCAATCCCTTCCCTAACAACTAATTCATCTTCTTCCTTGACTTTTCCCCCAACTTATAAAACTCTCTCTGAGGATTTAAGATTTTCAGGAGATATAATTATGGAACGGAAATTCCTTTTTGATACAGTAGTAGCAGATTATGCTCAGGCACGACCGGGTTATCCGCAGCAAATGCTGGATGATTTCTTTTCAGCTTCGGGTATACAGAGTGGTTGCCGGGTGTTGGAGATTGGCTGCGGAGCAGGACAGGCAACAGAATTACTGATCAGTAATAAAATGAAAATTACGGCTGTAGAAATAGGCCGGAACATGACAGAGCATGCCAGTCAACGCTTTTCCTTTTATCCTGATTTTAAAGTCTATAATTCTGCCTTTGAAGATTATAAAGGTGACCGCGATTCCTTTGACCTGGTATTTTCTGCTTCCGCCTTCCATTGGGTAGATCAGGAAGTCGGTTATAAAAAAGCATATAATCTCCTGAAACCGAATGGCTGGTTAATGCTTTGCTGGAATAGTAACCGTGATGAACAGAAACAGGATACAGAACTATATGAAAAAATCCAGTCAGCTTATACTGAAATAATTCCAGAAATGTCGGAAAACAAGAAAAACAAAATGCACCAGCATGAGACAAGAATTGAGAATATAACCAAGGATGAACTCTTTACTCAACCCCTATACTTGACCTATCCCTACGAAAGAACCTTGAACTCAGAGGAATACACCCGGCTCATGGGTACATATTCTGATCATATTCAGCTTGAAGAAAGCAAACGCGACCAGCTATTCGAGCGGATCTCCGAACTGATAAAAAACAATAATGATCAGATCATCCTGAATTATGAAGTTAAGGTTTATCTATCCAAGAAACTGGAACGCCGGCTTTAGCCGGTAATTCCGTATGCTTTAGCTTACGGGAAAACTTACTTTTCCTCCTCACTACTCTCTAAGGATCACTTAATTTCTGTTTTCCAACATTTGAAGAAATTTCTTTTTCCGAAGTCAAGGACATTAGCAGTAGGCAAATTTGAAAAGTCCAACTTGTTCAGCTACTGCACAGTTCGGGTTTAACTCCAGAAAGCTTGTTGGAAAATCCATCTTGTGATGCCAGAGAATATGCTCCATGCTGAAAGTGCTGGATTCTAGTACTATTTGAGCATCAACATTTTTCTAATTGATGAGTATTTGTCGGTAGTCATTTTATAGAAATAAATACCAGAGCTAACAGCATCACCACAGTTGTCTTTTCCATTCCATTCAACTGTATATTTACCAGTGCCTTTTTGTTCATTAACCAAGGTCTTAACCTTTTCTCCTTTAACATTAAAGATATCAATATGCACATTAGTATCATCTTTAATGGAGTAGCTGATGTAGGTACTGGGATTAAAGGGATTCGGGTATGCACAGTTAAGTTGTGTTACTTCACTTACAGTGGAGGTATTTATGTCACTAACCTTGGCAGTAACGGGACCATAGAAGGAATTTGTATTGTCGATGTTGATATTTTCAAGCCAATAATAGTAAGTTGTGTTAGATTCAATTTCTGGGTCCTTCAGAGAATAACTTGTGGCTGTACCTTGGTCAATACCTTCAACAATCATTGTAGGATTAATCTTTATTGCTTTAGCCTGAACAGGTGCAGTTGCACGATAAATGTTGAATCCCTCATTACCTGTTTCAGATTCCGTTCTCCAATTCAATTGAATATAACCTGCTTCAGCACTAATGAATTGTGCGTTGAAGTAAGAAAGTGTAACCGGGAGAGTTATATCCCCTGAATTTGGGAAAACTACTTCCAAATCACCTGCATTCTTTGCTCCCGGAATTGAAAATGTGGCTGTAGTATTTGTCCAGTCCCCTGGATTTGCTATATGAGTCCAGGTTACTGCAGGTAAAATTCTGAAGGCTATTTCCATTGGGGTATAACCAAGACTATGTGTTATCGTGAAAGATGTACCACTGAAGTTAGTTCCCCCAAATGTAAATGCTAAACTAACATTATGAATGGTTTCATAAGCTCGAGCCCATTCTAAACTTGCAGTTATTTGAGGACTTCCAACGATTCCTGTAATTGTTACATCAGTATCAGTAGAAGTTCCGTTACCATCTACAATTGGATATAAATTGGGATTAGCAGAACCATTAATTGTGCTTACTGTAGTTGAGATTACATCATGATTTTCATATGTAATCCGTATGTTATCTACAAATAGTACGTACATGTCTGCATTGCTGTAACCATGAAAACCAAAATAGTAATAGCCTGTATTTGTGGGTGTAAATTTGCCTGATCCTACCACGATAGTATTACTGTGAATGTTATTATTATTAAATAACGCTGCAGCTTCCATTGAAAAGGCATTAGGGGCAGTTCCTACTTTAACTTCAAGCTTTTCTGGATAATCTGCTGAGGCACAAGCATAATTGAACCCAATTTGATATCCAGTTCCAGCGTATAATTGAACCGGAGGTGTAAAGAACCAGTCATTCATCGCAAAAGTTGGATTATAGTCTATTCGAGCATGTTTATTGCTAAAATTTTGTGCTGTTACCCAGTGCTGATTGTCTCCATTATCATTTGTTACTGTCCATCCAACCGGCATATTGGGTACTGACACGGATTCAAAATCCTGAACATAAGGAATTGAAGTGATTGTAGGATCAGCCATGGTAGTAAATGACCATGTTGGAGGGGTGGTTGCTGAACCAATTAAATTATAAGGAACTACCTGCCAGTAATAGGTTGTAGAATATTGGAGACCTGAAGGTGTATAATTTGTTGTATTCCCCAGATTAAGATTATTTTGCATATTTGTGGGAGGATTATTCGTTCCTAAAAAAAGCTTGTAACCTGTTGGCGAACCTTCTCCACTATTCCAATTTAATGAGGTGTCTTTGGATATATCAGTTGCTTCATTCGCCGGTGATATTAAAGTTGCAAAACCCGGTGCTGTATCAGAAACAGGAAATTCCTGATAACTTATATCATCCAGATAGATATTATTTCCATATAGGCTAACACTTTCAAATATTATATAATTAAATTTTGAATTATAAGATGCTGGAACGGCGAAAGTATATTGGTACCAACCGGCTGCTGTAACTATAGGTGCAGAGTTAGTATATCGCCTTACAGTCCCCAATAAAGTACCACCTGTCGTATTCGCTGCTATATTCACATAAACATTGAGATAATCAATTCTATTCGGATATCCTGTATCCCGATACATCCAAAAACTTACATTTACTGTATTTGCATTACGTTCTCTTAAATCAAATACAGGAGTTACTAAAATTGCTTTATTTCCACTGGCATAATTAAAACTCCTCCATTGAACCATTCCAGCACCTGAATGATTAGTACATGTTGGAGTACTACCTGAACTTACTCTTTGCCAAATAGCCGATGCATTGCTTCCCGCAGTATGAATATTTGTCCATCCCTGGGGAGGAAAAGTTGTGTCATCAAAGGTCTCCGTAATTGTTGTTGCTTTCAGTACAGGCATACTTAAAACAATGAACAAAAGTACTAGTATTGATTTTTTCATCCTATTTCTCCAATCATGTTTTCTAATAATTTTTTACTTTCATTAAAGGGCAGTACGGCCTTAAAGGAAAGATATAGTATCATATAATTAATTTTCAACATTTTCTTTGAATAATTAATCCCTTGCTTTCTTGAGTTAAAAATTCAAAACTGAAATAATGTCAAACAAAAACTAATACACTGTTGTTAGGATTTTCAGAATTTTGTATCAAAGTACTGAAGGCAATGTCCTCTTTAGTCATATTGCTTAACAATAAGGGCTTACATTTATTCATCTAATTAATAATTGATGAGTCCAGTCTAAAACTCAAAGAAGAAATTCTTTAAGTAGCTTTTTGACTTCTTTTTAACTCGGCTTTTGCAGTTGAGGTTTGCAAACTGATTCGATGATCATGTTACTTGAGGGCTTGCAATTGAACGAAGTTATATAATAAACATATGGTGAGTGAAATTGTAAGTCTCTCATTAAATCTCACCTGCCCACTGCCTACTGCACACTGCCCACTGAGATAGCTTCAGTCAGGTTATAAAGATCTACTGCAATATTAGTTTTTAATTAGGAATTATATACTATTTGTAAAATATAAAATCTGAATCTTGATCAGCAATAAATAATGGGAAAAATGGTTTTCTAACATAATGAGGAGAAATAATTTTATCTTTTTGATCTTTCGAATTGGAAGGATGATATTTTCCATAAGGAAGATTATACTTGAATCTAGAACAGGCTGCTTGGAGAACAACATCGTCAGTCACATCAACAGATTTATGTAATAAGGAGAATCCTGGTTCCTTACTCTTCAGGAATTCGGGATATGCATAATTTTGAGAATAATGGAATCCTCCAGCTCCAAAACCACCTGGTTGCATTACCGGATAGTTGTTTTGGATTTTTTCTTCAAACGTAAAAGTATCTGCAAAGGTCCAAAGCACTCTGTTTGTTTTTGTAGATATTAATTTGCAGCTTAATCCTATTTCACCTTGGTTCAAAGAATCACTGCCAAATATATGTGCACGCTCTACCGCCTTATTTTGGTATCTAAAAATTTCCATAGAAAAGACAGCATCAGCATCAAAAAATCTTTTATACGCCGAATTTGTTGGATCAGAAGCTAAGGAATCCTGTAATTCAGGAAATTTAGTCAGAATTTTCTCTACCAAAAGTGGAGAAATTGTATAGTACCCGTTTTCTGAAACTGAGATGACTGCAGCTTGAAGAATCAAATCTTCTGGTAATGAAAAAGAAGTTCTGTTTGTGGCTGATTTAAAATATATTGTGACCGGTTTTTCTTCAAACATTAATGGATATAGATCCAATCTGGTTTGCTCTTGAGCAAAACACATCGAAAATATAATGGACAATAAGAAAATTAGTGTATATTTTTTCATTTTTTATCACCTTGTTAATAAGAGTAAGTCAATAAGTTTTTTAGATTCCGGGAATATTCGCAATTCTTCTTTCAGGAATTTATTTGCTTTTGCAGCATTATCTTTATATTGCAGTTCAGATAATTCTAATCTGACAGAGGGGGGAATGTTGTAGGATCTTATATTGGAATCTTCCGTGACATTTCTTTGTAAAGAGAGAAAATAGGCCTTCTTATTTTCTGGAGAAGGGTTAGCTTTAAATCTGCAAACACTCTTGTAATAATTCCAATCCCAGATGAATGCATTCTGTAAGCAGCTGGTTAAAGAAACTAGTATAATGCTACTCAAAACTATCATTTTAATGTATCGAATATAGTTTATGAAATAATTTTTCATGAAGTCCTCCCTTAATTAAAGAAGAAATTGGAAATTACTGATATACGTCAAGTAAAATGTTTTATTCTGACTTATGCAGAGCTATATGGTCAAAAACAACCATCTTGAAGACTGACTAAAAGTTGTTTTTCAAAATCATGTTACTACAAAAATTATATTTGACATTATCTAAAATTGCATATTTATTGATTAGGAAAGTTAAATACTCAATATCTGGAAATTAGGAGGCATGATGTTTAAAATAATAAGTGCTACAACTTTGCTGCTGATTAGTTTTGTTTGTTTACTTAATGCTCAAAATTATACCTACGATCTTTATCTGGATTATACAGGAACTATTTCTAACCCATATCAATATTGCTTTGCAAAGGGAGATTCCCTGATCTTGTACAATGCCATTCCTGATAATGGGTCACTTGCTCTCTGGAGATTCTCCATAGGTCCAAACGGACAAACTTCAGCCAATACTAATTTCCTGAATATTCCCGATTTTGCCGGTCTGGAGTTAATTTACAGTAAATTCGGTAATAAGATTCTCTTGTACAATTATAATCAACTCGAAGGTGATATTGCTGTTCTGGAAAATGATAGCCTGATTTTGCATGTCAAACAGAACACTTCCCAAGTTTATTTATGGAATGATTATCTTGTCTATGCAGACACTTCCCTGACTCTGCAAAACATTTATTCACAGGAAATTACGATTTTGCCCATTAGTATTTATAATGGTGAATTTTACTATCATAGCAACTTTGTTGCTCTGGGAAATGAATACCTGATTTGTGATACACCTATAGGAAGTGGAACCAATTTTACCCGATCCGTAGTTAATAATCAATTAGGAATTCATTCATATATGTGTCAAAACAATCACATTGATAACTGTCTCTATGTGTTGTATATCCCGGACAATTCTTTTGTGACATCCTTAAATCAGGATTATTTTATCCAAGCATATAATATGATTGTGAGGTTTAAGGTTTATTTGCACTGGTATGTCGAGAATAATACTTTATTCAGCACTGTTTTTGCTGTCAGCGGTATCGAGGGTGCTTCCATTAATATTGGCAATTTTTTTGGTTTTGCAGACAATTATATTGGCTATATTCAATATTGGAATTTTGAAGAGGATGTGGTTTTTTATTTCCAGTTAAATAATCATACATTTGTACCTCAGCAGGTAAACTTCTCCGGGGAAGGCGTTTATTGGGTGGAACAAAACCGGAATAAACGCATGATCTATCAAAATAATGATACAAGCAATAGATTATTGCTTTCTGATATAAATCTGAATATGCTCGATACTCTGGAAATAGATAATTCTTTGCATTTTGACCGTAAAATTGCGTCAAATAATTATCTTTATTGTTTTAGTTCTAATAATTTAGTTATTGCTAACTATGATTCCACTTTGACCGCGAGCGACCCGATCAATAAACCTGTTCCCAAAACATGGATTTTTAACGCACCGAATCCATTTCAACAGGAAACAACTTTGAAATATTCTCTGGGAACTAATGAGGATGTTATTCTCTCTGTTTTCAATGTTAAAGGCCAAAGAATTAAACAAATGCATTTAACCAGTCAAAATAAAGAAAGCAATTCCCTTGTTTGGAACGGAGAAGACACTTACGGAAAGAGTTTGCCCAACGGAGTTTATCTTATCAAAATTCAATCCAAAAACCAAAGTGTGCAAAAGAAAGTAATGCTCCTCAAGTAGGGACTAGTTTCATGTTAAGCACGAATTGACTGTTAAAATTGATATCTACAGAGTTTAAATAACTGGAAGTCAATTCTCCTCCAGAGAGGAGTACGGCTTTAGCCGGGAGGTGTGTTGTGTCCTGTATTCTTCATTATTTTCTGACAAACCAAACTTGACATGACACTAGCACCAAGCATATTTTAGATACTTAAACACTCAGATCTATTGTCATATTAGCCTAACAATAAAGGGCTTACATCTATTCTCCTCATTAATAATTAATAATTGATAATTAATAATTATATCCTGATTCCCTTGATCGTGCCCTGATTTAGCTTCAGTGCAGGTTCTCCATGGATCATCATAATGATACCGAGTTCTTTACCGCATTTGGGACAGACCGGCCTCGAATAAGTGGCCGAACCCTTCAACCCGACATTATCCTCAACCAAACTGCCGACAAAACATTTGATCAGTTTTCCTTTGCCTGACTTATAATAGCGGAACAGTTTGTATCCGCATTGGCAATCAATATCAATAGTTTTGCCGGTACTCATGAATTATTGAGTTCTAAAATAAATATTTCTTCACCATCTTCAACAACACCGGTGGCTTTGAATCCGAGACTTTCATAAAACTTGATAGCTTTTTCATTTGAAGGTTCAGTGCTGAGTACAACAACTCTCTGATTCGAGTTTCGGGCTTCTGCGATGATAAGTTTCATTGCTTCTCTGCCGTAACCTTTGAATCTTTCGCCTTCTGCAATCATCAGACGCCAGATCCAGAAGCGTCTGTCCGGTCCGTCTTCATCTTCTTCAAGTTCCTCGAGTGTGCCGTACATAGCAAAGCCTACCATTACCTCATCGTTATAGATCCCGTAAGCATTTATGCCGGGATGAAATTGTACCTGAGCTATGGAGTAAACATTGGAAGCCACAAAGTGCTTATGATCTTCAGAAGTAGGCAGTTTTATGGCTTGCTGCCAATTATGTTTAGTGATCTTTTGTAAACGAATTTTCATACTCATGCCTCTCTTGTTTTTTAAAAGGAATATAAAATATTCCAAAGCCATGTATAATAATACATTTATATACCGTCAAGAAAAAACCCTATTCGCTACCTCAATTGTTACAAATAAAGATTATTTTCTTGACTTCCGGAAGAAATAATACAAAAATTTGCTTTATTATACCTCGACAAAAGTATTACACTGTGTGCGGGGAAATGAAGGAGTAGGGAGATAAATATGAAAAAGATGATATTGGTATTTTTGAGTTTAATCGTATGTATTGCTATATTTGCAAATGACAGGACATTTCCCGCAGTAACAGTTACCGCTAATAATAATCCGACCGCAGGATATGTCTATTTATCCAACTTTATTTTGAATCCCGGTGTTGATAATACCCCATATCTCATGATTCTTGATAATCAGGGGCAAGCAGTATGGTCACGTCAAATGAACGCTCCACTTCACCTTGATTTCAAGATCCAACCCAATGGAATGATGACATATTTTGATATCGGCAAAAAGAAATTCTACGGTATGAATAAATATTTTGAAGTTGTGGATAGTTTTTATTGTATTGGCTATGAAACTGATGAACACGAACTGAGAATCTTGCCTAACGGGAATTATGTCTTGTTTGGTGTCGAAAATGTCAGAACTGATATGACTCAATATATCCCGGCAGGACTCGATACTGCCATTGTCACTGGAAATATCCTGCAAGAGATCACCCCGCAACGGCAGGTTGTCTTCGAATGGAAAACCCTTGATCCCGGGCATTATTCCATAGGTGACTGCACCCAGACAACGCTTCTTCTTTCACCTCTGGTGGATTATGCACATTGTAATGCTATCGAGATCGCAGCTGATGGTAATTATATCATCTCCTCCCGGCATTTGGATGAGATTTCCAAAATTGACAGAACTACAGGTGAGTTTATCTGGAGAATGGGCGGTACGGAATGTAAGAATAATCAGTTCACCTTCATAGGAGATACGAGGCTGGGATTTACAGGTTTTTCGCATCAACATGGAATTCGCTTGTTACCAAATGGTAATTTTCTTCTTTTTGATAACGGGAATTTAAAGACACCCCCCAATTCCAGAGCTGTCGAATACGCCATCAACGAAGTGGATTCGACCATAACAAGAGTATGGGAATACTATCATATACCACAGATTCAAACCTCTGCAATGGGCTATGCTCAAAGGCTTGATAATGGAAACACCCTGATCTGCTGGGGAGCCAATGACAGCGGAGTAATGGTTACAGAGGTAAATAATGCCGGCTTAAAAAAATGGGAACTGACTTTCCCCGAGGATGTATATTCCTACAGAGCATACCGCTTCCCAACTATCGGGGGAGACTATCTTAATGCTCCTGACTCTCCTGCAAATATTCAGATTATTACAACAAATGGACTGGTAAATATCACTTGGATCAATGACACTCGAATCAACAACTACAAAATTCTTTCCGGAGACACACCCTTGGGACCATTTTTCAATGTTACTTCTCAAGGCATACTCTCTGCAGGCCAATGGACCTGTGTTATTCCCGCAGGGACTTCCAAATTCTATCAGGTAGTTGCAGTGAGGGATTAGGCGGCAGTACTTAGGCGTCAGTCGTCAGTCGTCAGGTGTCAGGGGAGATAGCTTTGTACTTAGGCGTCAGGCGTCAGTCGTCAGGCTTCAGGGGAGATAGCTTTGTGGTTAGGCGTCAGAGAGAGACGCTAAATAGAACGCGGATAACGCAGATTGGGTGGATAAAAACAGATTGGGAATAATCGACGTCCCGTCGATTCAAAAGGCAGATTGTTTTGTCTATAATTCAGGCATCAAAGATAACTAAGAGATTTTAAATTGATTTATCTTTAAATTTTTTTGAAATGAACACCAAGGATGGAAAGGGTTATCAGTTGGCAGTATGCAGTCGGCAGGGGCAGTGGGAGAAACAACTCATCCTCTGATCCTTCCCTTCAAAGGGATGGAAGCACTGAATCCTTCGGCTTTTGGGAGATTGGGCAGCTTGCCCAATTAAAAGCATCAGACGGCAGGCAGGGAAAGGATTGAGTTAGCAGGATTGAGGATTGACAAAGAGACACTTTTTGGATACTGACGGTCACAGACTTTCACTGACTAACACGGACAAGAGAAGAGATTCGAAGCAATAGCTTGGAGGGATTGTTAAAAATGGCAAAACCCGTCTGGCGATTTTATTGTAGAGACAGGGCATGCCCTGTCTCTACGGATGATGACACACAACAAGGATATCACTGATTTGCACTAATGTGATAATGATTTATTAGCTGAGAGTTTCAATAGAAAGATAAGCTGCTTGTAACCAGCAATGCTGCCATTAATACTAGCTAACATACTATTACGATTCAAAGAATAACAGTATTTTCAAAAAATCATTGACAACACCCGGCCTTAATTCCTTGTATTTATACGGAGGAGGCAAGGATTATTCAGATAATTATGAATCGTGAATTATAATTATCAACCCGTCAAAAAATACATTGCGGGCCACTTTCAAACTATAATAAGGAGGGCTGATACTATGAAAGTATTAACAATTAGCATAGTAATGATTATCAGTTTTGGCTTTTGTTTTGCTGGAAATCTAAAATATCCTGATGATTTAAAAAGCTCCGAAAATTTTGAACAGGTAATGCGATTACCCAAAACCACAATTGAAAATGCGGTTAATGATTCATTTTACGTAGAATATTACCATAGTTCCTGGTTTATAATTGATCCTGACTCATTAATGCTGGGATTAAAATTCAGAGCGGATAAGGGAGGCCCTAAATATTTTGAAGGGATTGCTATTTTTGACCAGAAGTTGACTTTAAAAAAAATAATCGAAGACAGCTTAGGCATATATTATAAGTTTAATATTTTTAAGAAAGAAATAACTAATTCAGCAGTTGTATTAGGTAGTGATATTCAGGTTTTTAAGCAATTTAGTAAAAATCTCGAAGTTAAAGATATTACACAAATATATATTGCAACACATGAAGAAGTAAAAAATAATTATAGAAAGAAATATATTAAAAATGCAAAACAATATAATTTGTGGTATTACGATATGGTGACACCTGATACAATAACTTTTATTTGTGAGGAATTTAGATATAATCAAAATCTAAAGTTTTTCATTTATAACAGTAGTACAAAAGAGTTTAAAGAATATGGACTAAAGCAATATGATTTTCTTGAAATATTAAATACTCCAAAGTATTTAAAAAGTAAGCACCCTGGTGATCTTCTTTTTGAAGGTGTTCTGAATGATCAGGTCTGTTTACTTAAAAAATATTCACATTTGCTTTTCCTAATCAACTATAAAACAGGAAATAAAGAAATCTACGATTTGGAACAAATAGCTAAAGAATTCAAAATTCAAGGGGTTAAGGACTATGATGAGTTAGAATCAGGTTACTGTGCATTTGTTTCCACTACTAACATATATTTAATTTTTGAAGGCAAGTCAGAAATTGTTGTACTGAGAAAGAAATTATAAATGAAGTGTTCAAGATTTTTCCAAAAGAAGAAAATGATTAATTTGAAAATATACTCAATTGCTTTATCATTAATCATTTTCTGTAGCAGTTTTTGTTTTGCTGAAAAAGTAAAGTATCCTGATGATTTAAAAAGCTCCGAAAATTTTGAGCAGGTAATGCGTCTGCCAATTGCTACAATAGAAAATGCAGTTAATGACTCTTTTTCTGTATATATTGCCCATGACTCTGGTTTTATAATTGATTCTGATACTCTTTTACTTGGTTTTTTTTGCCAATCGAATGAAGGTAATTCTAAATTTTCTCATGGATTTGCAGTTTTTGATTCAAAAAACATTTTAATAAAAGTAATTCAAGATTCCCGGTTTGACTTTGCGTACATTATATACTTTCAGGGGTATCCTTCATCAGCGAGATGGTATATTACATCAGATAGTTCAACGACTATGCAAATTGATGATAAGCTTAACACTCATGATATCACTTTGAAGTTTACGAACTTATCAGAAGAAATTCTAAAAAGTACTTCTTTAAATCAAACTCAAAAAGCGAGTAAATTTGCGATTGATAGTTATGATATTTTTATGCCTGATTCTCTTGCCTATATTTACCCTGGAAACTTTGAAAACTTTATAAATCCATATTTGCTAACCTACAATCCTCGAACAAAAAAATTGAGTGAATACTTATTGGGAAAATATAATATTTACAGTATTCTGCAATATCCAAAGTACAGAAAGTACATGAATTATGTGAACAGTATTTATTTTGGTTCTCTCAATGATCAAATTGTACTTAGACATATAATGTCTAATTTGCTATTCCTTGTAAATTATAAAACAGGTACAAAAGAAATATATGATCTGAAAAATATAGCAAAGGATTTCAAAATAACCGGAGTTAGAAACTATGAAGAAGATGCCTCCGGATTTAGCGTAAGTGTTACAAACAAAAATATATATTTGATTTTTGAAGGGGATAAGGAGATCGTTGTCTTAAAAAAGAAGGATAGTATTAAATGAAAACGCATGCTTTAATCAATAATAAGAGTTTTAAGCTGGAAGCGAAAATAGAAAACAAAAAATATTATAAAACAATTCTTGTTTATCTTTTGCTTACGATTTCGATTTCCTGTTATTCCTTTTATGATGATAAATTAATAGACAGTACAGCTACAGCAGAATTAAAAATTCTTTCAATACTTGATATTGATCAGATGTATAAAGATTCTCAAAAACAACAGAAGCCAGATGTTTCATATTCTCATTATAGATGGCTTATTCTGGAAAAAGAGAATAAATTATTTATAGTCACTCATGAGCTTAATTCTCGTGGTTTATCACACCAAAGATTTATTGTTTGGGATTTCAAAGGGAAGTGGCAAAAAACCTACAAGGACATTAAATATGTTAATCCTGTACTAAGGTGGTTCCCTCCAGACAAGTATGAAACACAAGGCTACGACATTAAACCTGACCAAAAATATGAACAAATGAATCCGGAAAACTTTTTGAATCCGATCAAAGAAATATTTAAAAAGTATAGCTTACCCTTTCCGACAACTTGGTACAATACAATTTCCTATAGTGATAGTTTTAAACTTCTATTTGATAACATAAACCCGACAGTATATGAAATCAATACTAATAAAAGTGATTTAACAAAGTTTTTGGTCAATATTCCCAAACGATTGAAACGGATGGTTTCAAGTCAACTGCAGCTATATGGAGTTATTAAGGACGAATTGTTGTTCCCCCTTGTTAATGCATCAGGATTTTATACAGTTAATTATAAAACGAGCAAAGTTCACTATATCGATCTTGTTCAAGAGTTCATCAAGAAGAAAATACCTATGGAGTTAGACTCCTATAGTGAAGAGCCGTATTTGGATCAAAATGAAACTTATCCGTTTATAACCTCAGAGAATATTTATGTTATACATGAGTATAGGGGAAAGTTATACATTTTACAAGTTAAGTTCAGCTTCATGAAGTAATAAGGTGATGGATTTCTGTCCGCAAATGGATAGAATCATCCCGGAAATATGTAGGGGGCGAATCTGTGTGTTCGGCCTTTTCATTGGGAATAACCGACGTCTCGTCGGTTGGTAACTGCTAAAGTATAAAATGGCAATATTTGTGCAGACGGGACGTCTGCAATTCCCGGTAGAAATAATTTGACACGATTTTGAACAATCTAATTATATTATTTTTAAGGAGAAAAATAATAATTGTTAATTGTTAGTTTATAATGAAGAGAGAAGAAACCAGAAGCCAGCCTGAAGGTATGGCTCTATTTTGAAGTATTTTTCAGTATAAATGGCAATATTTGTGCAGACGAGACGTCTGCAATTCCTGTGAAAGCTGTGAGGAGGATATGATTTATGCAGATTGAGAGAAAAAGAAGGTGAAAGCTAATGGATGAATTACAAAACATTATGGAAAACAGGTTAAAATACGGGCTTCTTCCCGTGAGTAGATTGGTAGAATTGCAACAAGATATTATTGATCTAAAGTCAAAAGGCCAGCTTAGTCAACACCCAATATTTCAAAGTTATGTATCTCACTTTGACTTTTCTTTACCCTCAGACTTCCTTCATGCTAAAACTATCATTGTTATCGCTTTGAAGGGTAGAAGAGCTATTTTCAACTGCATTTATCAAAACAAGCAATACAACATAGTTATTCCACCTAATTACTATATGAATAAAATTTCTCAATCAGATGTTATCTCTTACCTTAGAACAAAACTTTTTAATAATGCCAACTATGAACTAAAACCTGTTTATGATCGATATTTTATGAAACTCCTTGCTGCAAGAAGCAGTCTAGCAAAATATGGTCGTAATAATCTTGCTTATGTTAGAGGTATGGGCAGTTATATCACTCTTTATGGGTATCTGTCTGATTATGAATCTTTGCAAGATGATTACTCGGATATCTCATTACTTAAAGAGTGCCAAAACTGTTTCGTTTGTCGAAATAATTGTCCTTATAATTGTATTTCAGATAATATATCAGTTATAGATATCGAACATTGTCTGAGTCTCTACAATGAAATAGAAGATCCTTTTCCAGAATGGATTGAAGACAAATATCATAATTCTCTGATCGGCTGTATGTTGTGTCAGGACAAGTGTCCAGTCAATTTGAAGGAAGCTGATGAAGATATTTTTCTGGGATCTTTAGATGAAAACCAGACGCAAGCACTTTTGAATATGGATTCTGAGTCACATTATTTGAAATCTGCTCTCGGAACTCTTAAATTAGGAAGAGAAGAATCATATCCATATCTTATCCCATTGGTAGCAAGAAATCTTAAAAGTCTATTGTTCTCTACTCCCAGGTAAAGGAGACACTACTAACTATGTAAAAGTAAAGTTAACTGGTTTTCATTCATATTTATGTTTTAAGGATAGTTATTCACTTGACATCCATACATGAGAGGAAATTATCAAATCATGAAAAGAATATATTTAGATCACAATGCCACAACGCCTTTGGATCCAAGAGTTTTGGAGGAAATGGTCAGTTGTTTGAAGGAATGCTGGGGTAATCCCTCAGCTCTATACAGAACAGGGCGGGAAGCCCGGAATGTTTTGGATGATGCCCGGGAATATGTCGCAGAACTAATTAATGCTGATCCCACAGAAATCTTTTTTACTTCGGGTGCAACAGAATCTAATAATCTGGCAATTTATGGAACTGCCTATGCAGGAGCTAAAAAAGGCGGGCATATAATTACTTCCGCCATTGAACACAGTACAGTAACAAATTCAGTGAAAAGTCTTATGGAGAATGGGTTTGAAGTCAGTTTTATTGGAGTGGATCACAATGGAGTACTTGATTTGGTAGAATTAGAGAACATGGTCAGATCAGATACACGGTTGATCTCCATAATGATGGCTAATAATGATACAGGTGCAATTCAGCCTATTAAGGATATCTCCAGGATTGCCAGAACGCATAAAATTCTTTTCCATACAGATGCAGTACAGGCTGTGACCAAAATTCCTGTTGATATGCAGGAATTGCAGGTTGATCTGATGTCTCTGACAGCTCATAAGATCTATGGACCCAAGGGTGTAGGTATTCTTTACAGGAGAAGAGGTGTCGAGATAGCTAAGCTGATCTGGGGCGGTTCTCAAGAAAGACGACTTCGTCCTGGAACGGAGAATGTGCCATCTATTCACGGGATGGGGATTGCCTGTAAAATTGCTATGGCAGAAATGAATGAGATAAATGAAAGAATTACAAAAATTAGAGATACATTTGAAGATAAATTAATTGCGAAGTTCCCAACCTGTAAAATTGTGTCCCAAAATACTCAGAGAGTCGGGAACACCTCAAATGTCATTTTCCCCGGGTTATCCGGTGAGTTTATGGCTTTGAACCTTGATTTGCATGGGTTGGAAGTATCAACAGGCTCAGCCTGCAGTGCTTTGGATAAATCACCTTCTCCTGTTTTGCAGGCTATGGGTTATTCGGAAGAAGATGCCATTTCTACCTTGCGTTTTTCTTTCGGCAGAGCGAATACTCTGGAAGAGGTTGATGAAATAATCTCGCGTATAAATACTGTAATGAATCAACCCTGGAGTTAAGATGGGTGAAAATAATTTAGTTGTAGCCGCAATGAGCGGTGGAATAGATTCAACAGTAACAGCCGCTTTATTGCAAAAAGAAGGCTATGAAGTTATTGGTGTGACCTTAAGACTGGTGGAATGCTCTGATATCAAAGGCAATTGCTGCGGGATAGAGGGTGAATCCAAGGCTCGTTATGCCTGCAAGATCTTGAATATTCCACATTATGTGGTTAATTGCGTTAAGGAATTCGAAGAATTTGTCTTAAAGACTACCTGGGAAACATATTCTCAGGCAAAAACACCTAATCCCTGTCTGATCTGCAATGAAAAGATCAAATTCGGTTTTCTGGTGCAATGGGCAAAACAGATGAAAGCTGTGAAAGTTGCAACCGGGCATTATGCACAATTGATGCAGGATGAGGAAGGTCTTTATCATTTATCCAGAGGTATCGATAAGAATAAAGACCAGTCATATTTTTTGGCGAGATTAACTCAAACTGAATTAAGTACAGCTCTTTTTCCCTTGGGAACACATCATAAAAGCGAAATCAAGGAAATGGGTAAAGAATACAATCTGGTGAAGAGTGAACTCAAAGAAAGTCAGGATGCCTGTTTTGTTCAGGAAGGTAAACAGTATGCTGAGATCCTGAGAGAAAAGATACAAGCAGAACCACTAACAGGAAAAATCATAACCACACAGGGTAAAATCCTTGGCATGCATTTTGGGATCCATCATTTTACTGTCGGACAAAGAAAAGGACTCGGTTTGTCTTATCCCAGAAGATTATTCGTGAAATCCCTTTCAGATACAGGTGAAGTATTTGTGACAGAAGATGAAAATGAACTATTGACCTCAACGTTTACAATTTCGGAATTCAGGTTTATCGGAAAGGTGGTTGAGGGAGAGTTTGACTGTGATATTCAAATGAGGTACAGGCAAAAAGCTGTATCCTGCCGTGTCTCAGTTTCTGAAAACGGTGAATGTGAAGTGACTTTGGCAGAACCGTCACTCGCAGTTACACCAGGGCAGGCAGCAGTATTGTACCGGGATAATGAAGTTATAGGGAGTGGATGGGTTACTTAGGCGTCAGTCGTCAGTCGTCAGGCGTCAGGGGAGATAGCTTTGTGATTAGGCGTCAGTCTTCAGGCGTCAGGTGTCAGGGGAGATAGTTTTGTGATTAGTCGTCAGGCGTTAGTCGTCAGGTGTCAGGGGGGATAGTTTCGGATTTTTGATACATGGTATTGGAGGAAAAATGATTAAGTGTTATACAGATTTATTTGCCTGGCAGAAAGCTATGCTTTTATCAGAAAGAGTTTATCAGATTACAAGCGGATTTCCAAAGGAAGAGGTATATGGATTAACAAATCAAATCCGTAGAGCTTCAGTATCAATCCCATCCAATATTGCTGAAGGGTTAGAAAGAAAGTCAGATTCAAGCTTCAAGAGTTTTCTCCATATTTCTCAAGGTTCAAGAGCGGAACTAGAAACTCAGATTATCCTCGCAGAGCGATTGTCATATATGAACGAAATCCAAAAAAACGAATTAATAGCTTTATCTCAAGAAGTTGGTAAACTTATTAATGGGTTAATTAGAAGCCTAGGTTAGGCGTCAGGCGGCAGTCGTCAGGCGGCAGGGGAGATAGTTTTGTGGTTAGTAGTCAGTCGTCAGTCGTCAGAGGAGATAGCTTTGTGGTTAGGCGTCAAGCGGTAGTCGTCAGTAGTCAGGCGTCAGGGGAGAGAATGGAGAGATTCCATCTTTCATTGAGTGAGGAGCATTTTATCTTTTGTTTTGAAGATGATGGAAATAGTATCAGGCAGGCAGATGATGGGGTTTTTATTGTTCCAGCCCTGTTTGACGCATAATTGGTTGTGGCAGTCGCTCTCTAACATTCTGGCTTTTCCATTTTTAATTTCAATATGTACACCCTTTTTCAGTTCTATGTTTCTGGGTTCCTGCAAAGAATATTGACCATAAAGCTGATTATGCCAAAAAATATCTACCTGTGTAGCTTGGCTCTTTTTGACGAAGATGAGGCTAAGAGAAACAGAGAACAGAATCAAAAGGAGGATGAGGACTTTATCTGCTCTTGTCATAACAGCAAAGATTTTCTGACACAATTTGAGAAATTTCTTCATTAGTTGAAACGTCCAGCCAATATTGTATTACATTTGTTGCATTTATTATGGGAAAGATTTTTGATCTCTGTTGTATAGCCCGTTCTTTTGATCAGCAGATTATTGCATTCAGAGCAAAAAGTATCACTTTCGCTTTCTGTGACAATATTCCCTAAATAGACATGAAACAGCTTTTCTTTGGCTTGTGCATAGGCCAGTTCGAGAGTTTTATGAGAAGTGGGTTCTTTGTCCAATTTATATTGAGGGTAATAACGGGAGATGTGTAAAGGAATAGTGGGATCCAGATCAGCTACAAAATCAATCACACCCTGGATAACACTGGTCTGATCATTTTCGCCAGTGATAATAAGATTGGTTAATTCGATCCAGGCTTTGGCATGGCAGGTTGAGATTGTTTCGAGAACAGGCTCAAGGCTGCCGTGGCAGAGATTTTTATAGAAATCATCACTGGAAGATTTTAAATCTATATTCAGAGCATCGATATAAGGCAGCAGTTTTTCCAGTGGTTCTTTGTTCACGAAGCCATTAGTGACCAGAACAATCTTAATATCGTAGTTTTTCAGATAAATGGCAGTATCATAGATGAATTCGTACCAGGTAAAGGGCTCAGTATAAGTAAATGCGAGAAGATTCAAATTGTATTTTTTCAGGATCTCGAGTATTTCCAAAGGTGTAATCTTGCGGGTTGGACATTCAAACTGACTGCTTTGGTAGTTTTGACAGAAACTACACTGAAAATTGCAAGAATTGGCACCTAATGATAAAATGTTCTGCCCGGGATAATAGTGGAATAAAGGTTTTTTTTCAACAGGATCAATGTTAACTGAGATTGTCTCTCCGTAATTGAGAGCATACAAAACACCTTCAATATTTTTGCGTCCATTACAGATGCCAACGTTCTCAGGCCCTATTTTACAGGCATTCGGACATAAATCACAAATGACCTGTTGGCCTGATGCTTTGTGATAAAAATATGCTTCTTTCATTTTTCTACCTCTAATTACTTAATTGGTCTGAGTTAAAAAATAGTCAAACAAAAAGAAAGTATCAGATTAATATTGACTAAAATTACCCTCAAGATAATATTAAAAAAATAATAATGAGGTGAGGATGAGTAAACTTTCTCCAGAAAGTACCACTTTGAAAGAATTGCGCTGGATTAAAATTGCCTGCATGATCATAGCTTTTGCCATAATTGTGACTGTGCTAAAAACTCTCAAGGCTGTTTTTATTCCATTGACTTTCTCCATTTTTCTGGCTTTTATGTTTGCTCCAGTGAATCGTTATTTGAAAACAAAGAATATTCCAACTCCGATTATATTATTTTTTATGGCATCAGTTCTCATGGTATTGCTTTCGATATTATTTTTCCTGTTATATATCGGAATAAGTACATTTGCTTCTGAATTCCCGAATTATCAGACAGAAATTATCAGGCTGATATCTCAGGGCTTAACAAATTTGAAAATTCCTGCTCAGGAAATCGAGAATCTTCTCAAATACAAATTGAATATCCTTACGCTTATCAGTCAGTTTTCTGTAGATAAGATCATTTCATCCTTTATGGGTAATTTTGTTAATTTGTTCAGTAACATTTTATTAGTAATTTTCTTTACTATTTTCATTGTCTCTGATCACAACAGGTTCATGGAAAAATTAATTAAGATGATCGTCAAAGATACGAAAATGACTAGTGGTATCTTGTCAAATATTGAGAAACAGTTGATCACTTACTTATTGAATAAGTCCCTGATAAATTTAGCTTCAGCTTTATTATGTGGACTGGTGCTGTCACTCATTGGTAATGATTTTATTATCCTGAGTATCTTATTGATATTTGCAATGGGGTATATCCCGGAGATTGGATCGGTAATCGCAGTACTTTTTCCACTTATTTTTTGTTTTTTCAAATTTGGATTTGGCTGGCAATTCTTTGCCTGTATCACGCTATTAATTTTGATCACTAATATTTTTGGTAATTATCTGGAACCGAGAATCATGGGTAACAGATTAAATTTGTCACCAATCATAATTCTTTGTTCCTTAGTGTTTTGGGCTTGGATCTGGGGGCCTGTGGGGATGTTTTTTGCGATACCGATAACCTCAATAATGAATATCATTTTCAAAGAAATTGACACATTCAGCAATATAACAGATATCCTGAGTGATGATCAAGGTAACAATGATCAGTAAAAATATAAACAAGATAAAAATATATACATTTGAAAAGAAACATATTTTTTTGTCCATTAGGAATAAAACTTGCATAAGCAATATCAAATTTAGATTTTATGAGGTTTAAATGTATGTTCTAATTTTGGCTACATTAGTTTTAATAGTCAATTTCGTTTTTGAGTATGTGAGACACCGCCGGAATGTAATGATGATTCCTATCCGTATTCACATAAACGGGACACGTGGGAAGTCGAGTGTAACCAGATTGATAGCTGCCGGATTGAGAGGTGGAGGTATAAGTACCATCGCTAAGACAACCGGAACTCTTCCACGGGTGATCATGACGGACGGGCAGGAAGCAGCCATTGAAAGATTGATGGGTGCCAACATAATTGAGCAGAAGTATATTTTCCGATATGCTGCAAAATGCAAACCACAGGCGATTGTTATCGAATGTATGGCAGTTAATCCTGCTTATCAGTGGATAACTGAGAGATTATTTGTTAAATCAACCTTATCTGTAATAACAAACAGCAGGCCTGATCATCTTGATTTGATGGGAAGTACTGTTCAAAGTGTTACAATGTGTCTGAGTAATACGATTCCGGCTAACGGGGAATGTTTTACCGCGGAAGAGGATCAGTTTCATATTTTAAAGAAAGTAGCAGAAAAAAGAAATACTAAGATTCACAAGGTCAGACCTTATGATGTTACTGATGAAGAATTGAGCAATTTTCAGTATATTGAACATAAAGAGAATTTGCAACTGGCTTTGGAAGTGTGTAAAGCCTGCGGAGTATCCAGAGCTGATGCACTCAAAGGGATGCAGACAGCACATCCGGATCCTGGTGCTTTGAAGAAATACAAGGTTATTGAAAAGAGTAAAAGTGTCTTCTTTTATAATGTTTTTGCGGCCAATGATCCTGCATCTACAGAACTAATTTGGAATAACATCACCGGGAATCTCAAAGATGTTACCAAGATAGTTATTTTAAACAGCAGAGCTGACCGTTACTACAGATCACAGCAATTGGTAGATATTTGCCATAATATTACCTTTGATTATTTATTTTTGACAGGAGAGATCCCGGAAATGGTGACAAGTTATGCCTATTCTCAAAAGATACCCAAAGAGAAGATAGTATCCTTGGGAGAGATTCCGCCTGTTCAAGTATATGAAAGGATATTAGAATTGACCAAGAGAGAGAGTCATGCAGTCGGGATCGGCAATATAGCCGGTAAGAATCAGTATGGAAATCAGATAGTTAAATTTTTCAGAGATAAAAGTAAAGTTTTAGGAGGAAGCAAGTGATTGAAGCAGCAGTTGGCTTAGGTGTTATAATAAGCTTAATATTCACTGAGCTTTTAGGAGCTTCTGCAGGTGGTATTGTCGTACCTGGTTATATAGCAATGTATTTAGACAGACCGGAACAGATTCTGGGCACAATATTGGTCAGTTTAGCGACATGGGGAATAATCAGGATTATATCTTCATTTACGCTCCTGTTTGGTAAAAGACGTATGGTTTTATGTATCTTAGTTGGATTTATTCTTGGTTGGGCAACCCGGAATCTTATTTTTAATAATCAAACTGTTTATGATTTACAATTGCAATCGATAGGTTATATAATACCTGGTTTGATTGCGAATTGGATGGAGAGACAAGGATTTATTAAAACTGTATCCTGCATGGCAATAGCAGCGGTTGTGGTCAGACTTGCTTTGATCGTGATTTCTGGCGGGGAGGTAAATTTCCATGTTTAAACCATCATTAAAAAATAACTGGTCTTTAATCATGTTAGCTTTGTTATCATTAGTATTATATGGAATAGCACAGATCAGTTTTAAAGATATAAAAGCACCCTGGTATGAAGAAAAGCTTCAGGCATCTGAGTTGATGTCCCAGTATATGAAGGTTCTTAAGCAGGAATCTCTAAGTAAAGGTTTCATCATTGATACAATGAATGATCCGAATATGACAGGTCTGATTGGGCTTAATGTGTCAACGATAACGACAAGTCCGGGAAAATTAAGTGACAGGCTTACAACTTTGAATCCTAATTTTGCAGCAGTAATGATTGATCAATTAAAGAAAGCAAAATTGCAGGAAGGTGATTATGTGGCTGTAGGTCTTACAGGTGCAAATCCCGGGGTCAATCTGGCTCTTTATGCTGCAATGTCTGTGTTGAAACTTAAACCAGTGATCATCACTTCTGTAGGTTCTTCAACCTACGGTGCAAATAGAGAAGACTTTACCTGGCTGGATATGGAAGCTGTATTAAAGGCGAATAATTTAATCAACTTTTCAACTCAATACGCATCTATTGGCGGATCAAATGATTTAGGCAGAGGATTGCCGTTAGAGGGAAGAGACAATTTGGTTGCAGCGATGGCCAGAAATAAAGTTGAGATCATTGAAGGAAATAGTCTTGAAGATAATATCAAACTCAGATGGGATCTATACAGAAAAGTTTTGCCTGAGAAAAAGTATTATAAATTGTTCATCAATGTTGGCGCCGGCATTGCCAACGTGGGAAGTCTGGTTAATGCCAAGCTGATTCACACAGGTCTTAATTATCGACTGGCCGACAAAGAATTTAATTCACCTGGTGTGCTGATGCACTTTGCCAAAAAGAATAAAGTTATTCTCCACATTTATGATATTGAAAAATTAGTTAAAAAGTATGAACTTCCGATTAATCCTAATCCATTGCCTCCAGTAGGGACAGGTAATGTGTTTGTGGAGCATGTAAACAACATCTTTGTAGCCAGTGTTTGTCTTGGCTTACTCCTACTTGCCATAATCATAGTAATTATATTTGATCGTCATGACAGGCATTTTATGAGCAATATTGTCGATCCTGACGAGGAGCTTTAAATGAAAAAATTTACTTTGTTAACCTTATTATTGATTTTCTGCTTACCAACGTTATGGAGTATGAAAACAGTCCCGGTCATGAGACCATTAAATTTTAAAAATCCCGGCACCAAAAGATTAGTGGTTATTGATAAAAGTAAAGAATTTTATTATCGATCCCTTCCCAAACAAATGCTTAATGTTGAAGTGACAGGGCCTACAAAAATTTGTATGAAACTTGTCACAAAAGGCGACGTAAAGAACATTGCTTTCTTTGTACAAATAGACAGTAAGTTAACTAAATACGAATTGAATAAAGTAAAATCAGATCCTAAATTTACTTATTTTGATCCGGTATATTTAAATTTGGAAGCAGGTATTCATCAAATCTCCATTAAAACACTTGATCGTAAAACTTATTTTAAGCTTCTAAAAGAAGAATTTAAACAAATAAAAGAAAAAAGAGGATTAACTGTTACCTCAAAAAATGGCTCTTACAGTGTGATGAATGCGAAATCCAAGAAGGACTATTTCATAGTTTCCAAAAGCAATCCCTTAATCGTCAAAGCTAATTATTATGGGAATATAACTGGTTTTGCCCGTCAGTTAATGGATGATAAGAAGACTGCTTCAGGTTTGGATATAGTTGTGAATGGTAAGCTCTACAATTCTATAGGGCTGAGTAATAAAACTTCGAAACTGTACTCATTACCCAATAAAAAGCCTATTTCTACAGGTACAAAATATACGATTCCTTCCATTAAACCTAATGATGAAATTATGATCAAACCTAAAGATGATAAAATTGTAGTGATTAGAATGTATTTGAAAAAGATTTGAGGATAATATGAGAGTTATAATAGTAATCTTGTTTCTTGCTGTTTCAGGTGGCTTATTTGCCAATTGGTTGATTGATTATGATTTAACATCTACTTGGGATGACAATGTATTTACTCTTTCTGATGCAGATTTGGATAATTTTGAAAATAAAGACAGTTCACTAACCTTTGTTAAAACGACAGATGATTTAATTTTGAATAACTCTCTCAGACTAAAGTATTCCACAAAAATTAATAAAGTCAAAATAGCTCCTTATACACGGTTTCAATATGAATCTTATGTGAAGAATAGCGATAAGAACAATTATTCCTTTTATAATGGGATTGGCTTGAATTATCGTAAAGTGGTATTAAATTTTGAATATTTGTATTCAGCCGATAATTATACTAGAGAATACAAGGATCTGGATGGAAGTTTGAAGCAGGAGAAGTATGAATATGACAAAGATCAGTTCAAACTTGATGTGAATTATAACATGACCAGATACGACGATTTTGGATTCACTTTTAAGCATGAAAGCTATTATTATAACAAATACTTTACTGAATATGATGCATCGGCATTATCTTACGCCGGCTTTTACAAACACGAGTTTTCTCTATTTGAAGTCAAAGGTGGATATACTTACAAGAAACTTATAACCGATTCAAATGTTAACACTTTCAATAATATTCAGGACAAATTATCTAATGGTTCTTATGACAGCAACCGTTATGATCTTAGTCTAACTCTTTCAGAAATAAAAGTTTATAAGAGAATACAAGTAAGACCTTATTTTAAGTATAGTTTTGATCATAAGTATTATTCAACCGACCTGCCTGTATATGTTGATGCGACTCACAGCAGCAGACAGGATAAGACAACAAATTACAATTTTGGGAAAATAATAAAGATTAACAAATCAGTTGATATTGTGCTTGACTATTGTTTTGAAAAGCGTAAAGTGACTTCAGAAAATGAGAAATTAAAGGATTATAAGGATTATAAGTTGAATCAGCTTATGATGAAAATAAGCTATCAGCTTGCCTTATAGAAAGGAGTCGCAAAATGATGAAAGCAGAACAGAGCAAGGCCCGGATCAAAGAGTTTTTGGACTTGGTTGAGAATGAGAAGTACGACCTGAGAAAATATACTCGTCCGGTGCTTGTTTATCTTGTTACAGATACGAAAGTACAATATTCTCTTTGGGAAGAAGATGTATTAAGAAGATTCGGTCTGCAAAATGTTGATGGGCATGACTACGAAGAAGACACAATCTTTTGTCCAGACTGGGTATTTGATCAGAATGAAGATGAAGATGACGATGACGATGATGATGAGGATTAAATAGTTTTAGAAATAAGAAAAGGGTTAAGTAATAATACTTAACCCTTTTCTTTTATTAATTAGTGTTATGTAGGGAGTGGTTTGTCGGAAAAGTGAAGGCAAAACCTAAGGACACAACACACCTCCCCCGCTTCGCGGGTACTCCTCTCAAGAGGAGAATTGACTTGGTAGTCATTTGCACAAATTAGGCGAGACTTATCAACAGTCATTAAATGTTTAACACTATTATTATTGTTATTCGATAGTAATACTATCGACAGCAATTTGACCGCTGAAGATCCCCTGTAGGAGACCTGTTAACTCACTTGTACTCAATTCCCGCCCTTTATACATTATTTTCCCTGATGGGGCATAACCGGCATTGAGCAGATTAAGAATTTCCATAGCCATGGGATTATTTAAGAACTGCAGTAATTGGATTAATTCCTGATTAACTTCATTATTTGTTCCGGCATTATCAATTTGGAAAGAATAGATTGGACTTTTAATCTCTTCAATATTGGCAGTCGGGTAATTCAAAGCACTGGAAACCTGCCAGGCGTAAGTCTTGCCATAACTTAGTGCTGGTGCATCCTGAGGATATTTGTAATTGGATTCAGTGAGTCCGCTTTTGTTTAGAATAGGAGTGCTGGTTTCAATAGCTTCTATATCAGTAATCTGGGCATTTAATTCCCATACTTTTAGACGATAGTTGTTCATATTGGAGAACCAGATGAAATTGGGGAAGAGGTCTGCTACTTTAAGTGGAGCTGTTCCATATGGTAACCCGGGCTAGATCATGAAGGAGGAGATAGGACTCTTAATGTTTATCGTACTGGTAACAGATGCTCCCAGTGCTACAGCTCCAAGATTAGGACTAGCATAAGCATAAGGAGTCAGAGTGAACTTGTACTCTCCATCAGGAAATCTGCCTGTGGTTTGAAGTGCCTGTTTAAAAGTAGCATTACTATTTAGAACATTATTGATATTGATGGAATGGCCAGGAATAGAACCAAAAGGATTGACAGATCCTGCACTGGTATTGGAAATAATTTCAGTACTCAAAAAATTCCTGGTTTCATTAGGAAGCAAGGCTGTTTTAGCATAAATCTGACATTGTTCTCCTGAGAGAATAATCGTATCATTCCATTTAATTTCCAAAGTAAACCCGTAGTTAACAGTTTCAGCAGGGATAGCTTTGTTTTTTACCTGCATAGTAAAAAGGACAGGTTGCTGAGCACTGTTATTGGGATCAAAGAAAGATGCATTAAAAACGTTGTAGGGTATGCCATTACCGTTGGTGAAAATAGTCAGCTCAATTTTATCAGTAGCTGACAGAGTTAGGAGTAATAAGAGAAATAAGGTAGTAACAAAAGTCTTTTTCATATAAACCTCACTGTTTAAGACTGGATTCAATAATTGTTTCAAGCAGAGCTGAAAAGTTCAGACCACCTGCCTGAGCAGCCATAGGAGTTAAGCTAAGGGGCGTCATTCCGGGGAGAGTATTAACTTCGAGGAAGTAGAAATTGTCTCCGTTGTAGCGAAAATCGATCCGGGAATAAGCTTTACAACCAATGGATTGATAGATCAAAAGAGCATAATTACTGACTGTAGCCGCTTCTTCAGTAGATAAAGGAGCCGGGCATAAGTAAGTAGTGTTGCCTTTGGTATATTTATTTGTATAGTCATACCAACCGTTTTTGGGAACAATTTCGACAATGGGGTAAGCTTTACCGTCAATAATGGTAACGGTAAGTTCTCTGCCGTCGATATATTTTTCCACTAGCACCTGATCGGTAATACTAAATATTTTTGGGATAATATCTTCCAGTTGAGATTCTTCCTGCAGAATGAACACACCTACAGAAGAGCCGGAAGCATTGGGTTTAACAACTAAAGGAAAGCCTATTGCTGTACAGGCATTTATTAAATCAGTTTTATTATTCACAATTTGCTTTGGAGGGGTAGGGATTTTTAAATGATCTACCAGAACAGAGCAAAAGTACTTATTCATGGCAATTGTACAAGCTTCATGACCGGAACCTGTGAAAGGGATTTTCTCCAGAGTGAACAAAGCCTGAATTCTACCGTCTTCACCTTCACCACCATGCAGGGCATTAAACACTATCTTGGGTTTTGTATCTTTGATCTTTTTGATAAGTGATGAATAATCAGGAAAGTATGCGGGATTGAGAGTTTCCACGAAATATCCTGCTGTAGTAAGGCATTTGCTTACTTCCTGAGCAGAAATTTTGGAAACCTCCTTTTCTTCGGAGAATCCGGTACCTAATACAACAATTTTTACAACTGACATAATAACCTCATTCAAAAAATAGTTTATCACATTAATATTGTCAAGAAATTAAATTAATTAGCCCAGCCCAATAGTTTAAATAATTCAAAAAAGATAGAAGCCATGAGACCGCTTGCGGGTATTGTTAAGATCCAGGCAAAAACCATATTTCCTGCAGTACCCCATCTTACAGCTGATAATCTTTTAGATGCTCCTACACCCAGGATTGAAGAAGAAATGGTGTGGGTTGTGCTAATGGGAGCTCCAATTGTAGAAGCACCCAAGATGACGAGAGCTGCAGATGTTTCAGCAGAAAAACCGTGAATTGGTTCTAATTTGAACATTTTGTGTCCCATAGTTTTAACAATTTTCCATCCTCCGGTTGCTGTTCCGAGTAACATGGCCAAGGCACAGGCAATTCTGACCCAGAAGGGAACTTCAACAGACGGAATGACATGGAAGATATATAAGGCTAAGGTAATGATACCCATTGTTTTTTGGGCATCATTCATGCCGTGGGTAACAGCCATAAAACCTGAAGATACAATTTGAAGTTTTCTAAATATGTTATTGTTTTTTTGGGGATGCGATTTATGAAAAGCCCAGGCAAGAATTACCATTAAGAAATAACCTACGATAAAACCGCTAATTGGAGAAACTATTAAGGGAACAACAATTTTGTGATAAATACTTTCCCAGTTCAAAGCTGCCCAGCCGTGATAAGTAATGGCTGAGCCCATCAATCCACCAATCAGAGCATGAGAGGATGATGAAGGCAGGCCAAAGTACCAGGTAATAAGGTTCCATGAAATTGCTCCCATAAGTGCAGCCAGGACAAGAGCCTGACAGCCTTTGACAACTTCAGGATTAACAATTCCGCTACCGATAGTCATAGCTACTTTCACACCGATAAAAGCACCAATAAAATTTAGGAAAGCTGCCATGAGTACGGCAGTTACAGGTGAAAGAACCTTGGTAGATACAATAGTAGCAATGGCATTTGCAGAATCATGTACACCGTTTGTAAAATCGAAGATCAGGGCAATAACAATGATTGCCAGTAATAATATTGGTATTTCAAGCATATTTTAAACAAATTCCTTCCATAATGGTTGCCAGGTTTTCGGTTCTGATAATTGCCTTTTCAATCCTGTCATAAATCTGAGTCCATTTAATGATTTCCAGAATAATGTTGGGATTGTTCAAATCAAATTTGTAAATATCTCCAATAGCATGCATAAGAATATTATCAGAATCTTCTTTGAGTTTTTTAACTCTTCTGACACTTTCTCCGGCATCTTTTTTGTTGATTAAATTATTTAAGATACTTTCATTTTCAGCCAACATGATGAGCAGGTTTTCCACAAGTTCTTTGGAAGGCTGGGTAATTCCTGTGAAATTATACATATTGATTCTGTTGGAAATGCCTTTGATATTATTCAGAATGGCTTCCTGTGCTACATTAATTTCATGGATGTCTTCTCTGTCGATTGGGGTAATAAAAGTTAAGGATAGTAATCTGACGAGATCACGGGAAATTCTGTTTCCTTCGGCTTCAATTAATTGAATTTCTTTACAGTGGCGACTTACATCTGTAAATTCAACGAAAATCAGATTCAAATTATTGGCAGCTTCAATGATCTTCTTGTTCTGTTGGATAAACAGATCATAGAACTTATAAGTTTTGGGAAATAGGCTAAAACCCATTTAAAAACTCCTTGTATTTTTTTGTTTTTACATAATTGGGAAAGTCATCCCTTTGTCAACTGATAGTTAATCAATTTTCTTAAAAACAGTATCCCATTCCAAAGAATATGAGTGATTATTACAAAATTCGAATAATTCCTTTCTTTCAGTATTGCTTAAATTGAGCATTTTGAAGATCTTGTGGGAATGATCCAGAAAGAGTCTTTTTTCATTTGTTACTCTTTCTTCGGCTGTAAGAGAGGGTTTATCGAGTTCCGGTTCAGTTTCGCTGAAATCCAATATATAATATGGTTTAATGGGATAGTCTGCATAGGCACTTTCCAGAAGGAATGCAGATCCGCAGGCTCTGCTTAAAATTGCCGGACCTCCGAAGGGTACTGTTTCGATCTGGGCAATTCCAAAAGGCTCATAGACCGAAAATCCTAATTCGGCATCACTACCAACTCTTAGATCCGAAAAAGTAGCATCATCGGGGAGACGTTTACCTAATCTGTCCGAAGAAAATCCATATTGATTAATAAAAACTCCTTTTATATTCCGGGATTTGGCATTAAATATTTCTAACGATTGATAGATATCTTTTTCATATCCAACTAAATCAGGCCATTCTTCCTGGTGTTTAATAGGCCAGCCATAATCGCTTTCCATTTTTCTGATTTCTTCCGGTGATCTGCCGGTGCCGATCAAGGTAGATAAAAGAATGAAGAATCCTTTCTTTTGATGCTTGGTAAAGAGTTTATCCATTTCTTCCAGAAAACTTATATCTCTCCAGAGACCTTTACTGATAACCAGTCTGGTTGTATGGGTAAAAATGATATCCGGTTTGAAGTTGAAGAGAGTTTCGCAGTAGTCTTGGAGGATTTTACGGGATTTCAATTTCTGAGTATATTTTGTTTTTTTAATAGGCAGACCGTTGTAGGCGATAACAATTTTATCTTCAGGACAGTTTGGATTAAGATACATGTATTCTTCTTTGACCCAATCTCCGACTGCGAGAATTTTATCAAAAAGGGATGCTTTTTTGATCAGCTCATGTCTGGCATTGTGACTTTGTTTGCCGAAGCGTTCTTCGAAAGAAATCCCGGCTTTTTGATCCAGAGCCATTTGTTTGTAGAAAGCAGTGTCGTGGCCGGGTAATGGTTCAACAATATTTCTGTAAGTGGAAACTTCGTGTGCGTGGAAGATAATCTTTTCATTGGTTTCTTTTTCCATATGAATACCCAGACAGGATGCCACACCCATGTATTCATGTGAATAAAAGTATTTGAAACAATCTTCCTGTAAAATCACATTACAAATTTCTCTAAGTGGAATCGCAATTCTCAAGTACTGTTCAAAATCCCAGTCACCTTCAAAAAATTCAGAGGAAAAGCCGTATTTTTCCCATAACTTGAATTTGAAAATGTCTCTATATTTTTTATCCAGATTTTTGATTCCAATTAAAACAATATCAACGGTATTAGATTTTTCGGGGTACAGTTCATCGAAAATGTTACGTTTACCATAAATAAGATTAATTTTGTATTTAGACACAAGAGCATCGAATTGAAAATTGTATTCTGATTCACGAATGTTATCCAAATCTGAATAAAGAACCACAGAATTTTGTCCTAAACGATTCTTGTCAAAGGGTTGATCCTGAAATAAGGGACCATAAAAGATTGTATGTTTGTATTCATTTAAATAGGCTTTAGCTGTGCACATTCCGTTCAAAACGGCACCGATTCCTCCGATTTTTTGAGCTGCTTCATGTGTGATATGAATTGCTGCTTTCATTTTTACTCCTTTTTTACCTTACATTATCTTATGATTACCTTTGTAGCCGAATACCAATTTTAATTCAAGTTTTATTTTTCCTTTATAGACATTGTTTAATAGTATTATAAAGACGAGAATAATTAAGAAGTATGAAATCATGACGAAAATACTTAGATATTTGAGACTGACCAGGAATATTGGCAGAATCAATAGTAGGGGGACAAGATTTTGTAAACTGTCTTTGACATATTGTATTAAGGACTCTTTTAACAGATAAATAACAGTTAACTCAAACAAATAATTGAAAATAATATTTATAACAACAAATCCATACAAGGCTTTCACAAAGCCGAATCTGCTAAGAAATATCAGTACAAATAGTTTTGCAGTAAAGGCACAAATTGTCCAGATTAGTTCAGCTTTGGGTTTTTTGATAGCAAAGGGAATAGAACTTAAAGGGTTCATGATAAGAGTGCTGAGAATGGAAAAGAAAGAGGCTAATAAATATGGTCCAATTTCCTGGTACTTCTCACCCAAAATCAGGGGTGCTAAGTAGTAAACCAAGAGAGCATATCCGGAAAACAGGAGCCACCAAATATTCATGATGGAAAACCGGTAACGGGTGATTCTTTGACTGATCTCTTTGTATGATAAATGCGAAAAGGAACTGAAAAATACTTGTGCCAGAGAATTGGTCAATAAGAAGACGGGAGTACCAATCAGTTGATAAGCAATAAAATAAACACCCACAGGCTGAGGACTGAAAAATAGTCCCAGAATATATACCGGAGCTTCACTTCCTAAAGTTGACATTATTCCGGTTGTGGTGGCATAATAGCAGTAGGCCGAATTGCTTTTCAGGTAGTGATATGCTTTAGTAATATACTTGAATTGGAAGGAGTTTATGAGGTATTTCCATTTGTTTTCCTTATTTTGCCAAAGTAGATAAAGCGTTTCCAGAAGATCACCAATAAAAAAGCAAAGAATAAATATTCTGAAATCACGGTAGAACATTAGAGTGATTAATGTAACGACAGAGTAGAAAGTCACATTTATAGTTTCTGCAATGGCTATATGCTTAAAATCAAAGTCAGCCTGAAAATCTGCTTTGATTGCTCTTCGTACTATTTCCAGTAATCCCAGAATTGCACCATAAAACATGATTTGCTGCAGGAGTATGCTGTGATAGAAATGTCCGGCAACTGGTGCTATAATTATCAATCCCAAAAAGGACAATAATCCTGTGATAATACTTATCTGTAAGAGCAGGGGGAATTTTTCTTTATTCTTTTCAATGATATAGATATAGTCCAGCGAAAATTGCCCCATAATGACAAAAAATACGAGAATAAGAGAGAATTCTCTGAAAGTTCCCAGATCAGCTTTATCAAAATAGAAAGCCAGGACGAGGAAGAGGATAAAAGTCATCACTCTTCGCAGGACTGAGGTTAAGAATAACCATTTAACGGCTAAAACTGTTTTACTCACAACTCGTCAAATAAAGTATCTTGTTCAGGTTGGGGAGTAAGTTTAAAGTGTTTGTAGCCTTTGTATGTGACTTTTCTGCCTTGTAAGGTTCTATCCAGGAAACCTTGCTGGATAAGGTATGGCTCATATATTTCTTCGATAGTGCCCGGATCTTCACCCAGAGCTACGGCAATAGTTTTTAAGCCAACAGGTCCGCCTTTGTAGTTTTCGATAATGGTTAAAAGGAGTCTTTTATCCATTTCATCGAGACCGGCAAAATCCACATTGAGCATTTGCAGAGCTTTGATGGCTATATCCTGAGTCACGGTTCCATCGCCTTTGATTTGAGCATAGTCACGTACTCTTCTGAGGAGGCGGTTAGCTACACGGGGGGTGCCTCTGCTTCTTCTGGCGATTTCATCTGCACCAGAAGGTTCCAGGGGGAGATTCATCAGACCTGCGGAACGGACAATGATTTTTCTGATACTTTCAAAATCATAATAATCCATTCTCAGGACAATGCCGAATCTGGCCCTCATGGGAGCTGTGATGAGTCCGGCACGAGTAGTGGCACCGATGAGAGTAAAGGGTTCTAGATCGATACTAAGGGTTCTGGCACTTGGTCCGCTATCCAGGATAATTTCCATCTGAAAATCTTCGATTGCCGGATACATATATTCTTCAATGACATGGTTCAGGCGATGGATTTCATCAATGAAAAGGACATCGAATTTGTTCAGGTTGGTTAAGATACCTGCCAAATCGGAGGGTTTTTCCATTACGGGGCCGGAGCTGATCTTGATTTGAGTATCCAGTTCATTAGCAATGATATTGGCGAGAGTTGTCTTGCCGAGTCCCGGAGGGCCGTACAGCAAAATATGATCGATAGGCTCTTTTCGGAGTTTAGCGGCCTGGATTGAGATATCCAGAATTTCTTTTAGATGGTCCTGCCCAACAAAATCTTTGAGAGTTTTTGGTCTGAGAGACCGGTCAAACTCCTTATCTTCAGGAAGTTCAGCTGTATTAGTCAGCCTTTCTAACATATTATCTCCATTTTTTTATGATCAAGTTACTTAATCTATTTTTTTATTTTTATTGACAATATTTTTTTTATTCTATATATATGCAACCAATAATTCCAAGTTAGAATATTTGGAAAAATCAGGAGGAAGAAATGAAGAAATTAACACTAATAGTTCTTTTTATTACAGTGTTCACACTCATGTTTGCAGAAACAAGCATTACTGAGAAGTTGCAGCAATTCGGTGAAGTCAATGGAAAGATGTATGTCCAACCTTTTACCAATGCCTTTGGAGTAGGTTTGAATTCCGGGCTTTATCAGACAGCGAAAGTGCTTTCCCCCTTTCATTTTGGCTTGAATTTCAGTATACAAATAATTACCATTCCGGATGAAGATAAGACCTTTATGGCCCAAAGACCGGATATTGAGTATATGGGTCAGTACCTTTATCAGGAAGAAACAATTGAGAACTCAACTTGTTTTGGTAAGCCTGAGGGTGGTACCTTTCATGCTAATCCACTTATACCAGGAACAAATGATTTAATTTTGCCTGGTGGTGCAGATTTAGCTGCAGTGCCTTTTGCTACACCACAGTTTAATTTAGGGCTTCCTTTCGGTAATGAAATACTTCTCAAATATTTCCCCTCAAGAGAAATTAGTCCTGAAATTGGTAGTCTTGATTTCTTTGCTATTGGTCTTAAACATAGTATTAGTCAATATATTCCTTTGATTCCGATTGATATTGCAGTTCAAGGTGTTTATCAAAAACTCAGTCTTGGCGATATTGTGGAGTTAAAAACTACCGACATCAATCTTCAGGTCAGCAAAAAACTTCTTATGCTTACTTTCTACGGTGGATTAAACCTGGAATCAGCTAAATTGTCTGCTGATTATACAACAACTCAGGTTATTCCCGGAACTACAGAGACTGAAGAAATTAAAGTAGCATTCGATTCAGAAAGTGATGTCAACTTCAGAGCCAACATTGGTATGAGATTCAGAATCCTGATTCTGAACACATTTGTTGATTATAATATTTGTAAGTATCCTACGATTTGTGCAGGTTTAGGATTATCATTCTAAAAAAGAAATTCACTTAGATTTTAAGGCGGGGCAACCCGCCTTTTTTTATTGTAGATACCTCACCAAAAATGAGAAGGTTGAAAATGGACACGATGGACTTTATGGACTAAATGGACTATATGGATAAACGCCATAATAATCTGTATGAGGGCCTAAGAGAAATTGCTCAAAGGCGTATAAGTAAGGGTCAGAAGGGCAATACTCCAGTCTGAAGTCTGAATGTACAAGAGAAGGGGACAAATATTATTTGTCCCTACGGTTACGATTCAACCCGAAATGTACTAAAGTATTGCTCCAATACCTTTTTCGTTTCCGTTCTTTTAAATAGATACAGAGTAGTTAGCTTTAGCAAACAGTTATTCTAATTGTCGATAAAATTAATTTGACAATATTTGAAATTCTATCTTAATTGTATGGAAAGAATGTAGAAAAGTTGTTAAACGAAAATTGTAAATGTATTATAGCATCTTACGATTCTAGTATTTAAGAAGTGTCTAATTATATATCTTCTGGAGTTTGTATGAATAAAGGTAAGTATCTATATTGGGTAATAATGGTCTGTTCTTTATGGACAATAACATCATGTGATAGAGGGTTGCCGTATCACTGGGATTGTAATTTAACAATAGCGAATCCAGATGGTTCAGGAAAAAGAATAATAGCCAATGAAAGAACCTTTAACGGGGCTATTTTTCAATTTACCCCAGATAATCAAAATATCCTATATATTACTTATGATGGAGGTTTAGGCATCATGGATTGCAATGGTTATAGTGATAGAAATATAAGTTCCGGATATGTTGGGGGATCAAATATGCCTCAAGTAACCTCTGACAGCAAAATAGTAGTGTTTGATAAAACTTCACAGAAGCCCGATAGTAAGGAAAGGACAAGTGATATTGTATCTTATAATATTATGACTGGCATTAAAAATCAAATCACAGTTTCTGACAATAATTATGATTACTGCCCTGCATTAACATCCAATCAAGAAATTTACTATTGTTCTAAATTAGATTCTGAAAATCTCTTTACAATTTATTGTATGGATTTAAGTGGACATAATAGAACTCAGATTATTCAAAATGACAGTTTAAAATATGACAACTTAATTGTATCTTCAGATAATCAGGAATTGTTTTATTTCAAAGGAAATTTTTTGATGAAATATGAGCTTGGAGTTAGTTGTGAAAAAAAAATAATTGAAGTGAGTAAGACAATGGGAACATTATCAATTTCAACTACCGAGAATAAGTTGCTTCTATCAGGGATGTCTGGTTCGATGTACATTATCAACACAGTAACATTAGAAAAACAATATTTGCACAACGGTTACGCAGGAGTTATATCCAAAGATGGTAATTATATTGCTTATCAGGAAAGTGAATATACCGAAGGAATCAGCGTCGATAGTCTAAATTCAGAAAATGGATATACAACAATATATACTCAAACTGAGGCAGGTGGTATAAATTTTTCTGATAATTCTAAAAAGATCATTTATTTTCAACTTAGAAAAGTAGGAAACTAAATATTGGAATAAAGAGTGGGGCAAATATTATTTGCCCCTACGCTTTTGATTAGACAATATATTTAGCGATTTGAGGCCGTTTTTCAATATTCATATTAACGATAATTTCCATACCTTTTTCTGAATGATTGATCTGTTTAACTTCGCCTAATTCGTAGAGTTTGGCGAGGAGTTTTTGTTCGGAATAGGGCAGGAGAAGCAGGAAATCCATCTTGATTATGAATTGTTTTTCCAGGGTTGTTAACAGAGTATTGATATTGAGGTTGTTTCTTGCTGAAATGTATTCTGCATTTTTGTATCTGTTAGTGAGATTAAGGATTTTATCATGTGGGATCTGATCTATCTTGTTAAAAACGATCAAAGTCGGGATATGATCTGCACCAATGTCCTTCAAAACTGTGTTAACTTCAGCGATCTGATGCTCAAAATCCTTATCTGCAATATCGATTATGTGTAGGAGCAGATCAGCTTCTTTGGCTTCTTTAAGGGTAGCCTGGAAGGAGGCGACGAGATCATGGGGCAGTTTAGCGATAAATCCAACGGTGTCTGTCAGCACAAAGCCTTTATCTTTGAGCTCCTTGATCGGTCTGCAGGTGGAATCCAAAGTAGCGAATAATTTATCCTCGACGAGGACGGATGAGTTTGTCAGCCGATTGAAGAGAGTTGATTTTCCGGCATTTGTATAACCCACAAGGCAGATACGTCTGATATTTTCTCTGTTTTTGGACTGGGTAGTTTTTTGCTGCAGAATTTTGGTTAGTCTTTTCTGAATATTTTCCATTTCTCTGCGGATCTTGAATTTGTCGAGATCTATCTGCTTTTCACCACCACCACGCATTGCACCGGATGCACCTCCACCACCGTGTGAAGATCCTGCTATACGATCAAAGTCTGTTCTGCTTTGTTTAAGACGGGGCAGGGCATAGGTAAGTTCAGCGAGGCGGATTTGCAGCCTGGATTCCTGTGTTTTGGCATGCTGGTAGAAGATATTGATGATCAGTTCTGTTCTGTCGATGACTTTGATCTCGAAATCTTTTTCCAGATGGTAGTGTTGGGAGGGAGTAAGTTCATCATCAAATATGAGATGTCCGATATCTTCTTCTTCCATTCTTTCTTTGAGAGCCTGGATGAAACCTTTACCAAGAAAATAAGCTGAATCGTGTTTAGCTTTGTTCTGATAAGTTTTATCAACCGTAACAAATCCAGCAGTATCAGCCAGTCTTTCCAGTTCATTAAGGGAGTTAATGGTTACATCTTTGTCTCTTGTGCAGATGGAAACAAGAATAACCCGGTTATTTCTTTCTATATAAGTTTCTTTAGCCAACATAATGTCCTCCTTTTGACAAAAAGTAAAAAAACCTTGGAGAACAAATCCCCAAGGTTTACAAGAAGCTATATGGTTACAGGGATTTGCTCGTTATTATGGACCTATCCCTGTTGTACATTCTTTTAGTTTAAAATTATAACAAAGTAAGCCCGTATTTACTTGCGTAAGCGGATATATTTTTTCATGTTAACCTCCAATTAACCCGAATATTGCAGCAGATCTTAATAATCTGACTGAAGCTAATGTGCTTGAATGACTTACAATATCACTCACCATATATTTATTATATAACCTCGTTCAATTGCAAGCCCTCATGCAACATGATCTTCGACTCAGATTGCAAACCTCTACTGCAATGTCCGGGTTTAAGTAAATAGTAATAATTAAAAGAATTTTGTCAAGTTAAGAATTATTGGTGGAGGAAAATGGACTCTATGGACAGTATGGACTATAGGGACTATATGGGCAGGCGTAGGGTAGATGCAATAAAAAAGCGGTAGAGTTACCTACCGCTTATGTATGAATGATTGAGAGTATTAGTCTCTGATTCTTAAGCTGGAGAAGGATCTGATGACAAATACCACAGAGAGAGCAAAGAAGATAGCTGCTAAGTAGTAATTTGTTACCTTATCGAGTGTGATAGCTAATTCGAGAGCTAATAAACCGAACAGGGTTGTGAATTTGATCACAGGGTTCATGGCAACAGAGGAGGTGTCTTTGAAAGGATCACCGACAGTGTCTCCGACAACAGTTGCAGCATGTAATTCTGTACCACTTTCTTTCAAATCAACTTCCACGATTTTCTTACAATTATCCCAGGCACCGCCGGCGTTAGCCATAAAGATAGCTTGGAAAAGGCCGAAGAGGGCGATGGAGATGAGGTATCCAATGAAGAAATAGGGATTGAAGCAGGCGAAAGCAAGAGTACTGAAGAAAATAGTCAGGAAGATATTAATCATACCTTTTTGAGCATATTTTGTACAGATTTCAACAACTTTCTTGCTATCTGCAGTGGAAGCTTTTGTGGCTCCATCGAGTTTAATATTTGCAGTGATGAATTCAACAGCCTTATATGAGCCGCTGGTCACAGCATGCATGGTGGCTCCTGTAAACCAATAGATCACTGCTCCACCGGTAATCAGACCTAAGAGGAATGGCGGATGGAGGATCGAGAGGTTGCTGATGTTTTCTGTAAGACCTTTAGTGAGAAGAACGATGATGGAGAAGATCATCGTGGTTGCACCGACTACAGCGGTACCGATGAGCACTGGTTTGGCAGTAGCTTTGAAAGTATTTCCGCAACCATCGTTTTCTTCAAGGAAGCCTTTCGATTTTTCAAAATCAGGCGTGAACCCGAAGTCTCTTTTAATTTCTTCTTTAATATTAGGAATATCTTCGATTAATGACAATTCGTAAATAGATTGAGCATTGTCTGTTACAGGACCATATGAGTCAACAGCGATTGTAACAGGACCCATGCTGAGGAATCCGAAAGCAACAAGACCGAAAGCAAATACAGCAGGAGCAAGCATGATCACATCGAAGCCTTGTAAACTGAAGGCATAAGCACCACCCATGAGAACGACGATGATGATACCCATCCAGTATGCACTGTAGTTACCTGCAGTAAGACCTGCAAGAATATTCAGAGATGCTCCGCCTTTTTTGGAGGAGTTCAGAACATTGTTTACGAAAGTTGATTTAGTGGAAGTGAAGATCTTCACAATTTCAGGAATAATAGCACCTGCAATTGTACCGCAAGTGATAATCAGGGAGAGTTTCCACCAGTAAGTTGTATCACCGTTCAGGTTGGGAATTATGAGTTTGGAAGTAATGAAAGTAAGGGCAATGGAAATGCCGGAAGTGATCCAAACGAGAGAAGTTAATGGATGTTCAAAGTTCATTTTTGGGGCATTGCCATACATAGCTTTGGCGATAACATGATTAATTTGATATGAAAGAGCACTTGCAAGAACCATAACCAATCTCATGGCAAAAATCCAGACTAATAACTGAATTTGGCAGGAGGGATTAACTGCTAATAAAATGAAAGAGATAAGAGCAACGCCGGTTACGCCGTAGGTTTCAAAACCATCAGCTGTAGGGCCTACTGAATCGCCGGCATTGTCACCGGTACAGTCAGCAATAACGCCAGGGTTACGGGCATCATCTTCTTTGATATTGAAGGCAATTTTCATCAGATCGGAACCGATATCCGCGATTTTAGTAAAGATTCCACCGGCGATTCTAAGAACAGAAGCTCCGAGTGATTCACCAATAGCGAATCCAATAAAGCAGAAACCTGCATACTCTTTTGGGATGAATAAGAGGATACATAACATAACTAATAATTCTACGCTGATCAGCATCATACCAACACTCATACCAGCCTGTAGAGGAATAGCAAAAGTGGGGTAGGGTTTGCCCATTAAACTGGAAAAAGCTGATCTGGAGTTAGCAAAAGTATTGACTCTCATGCCATACCAGGCTACTCCATAACTTCCCAGAATACCAATTACACTGCAGGCCAGAATGATTCCAACTGTCATTGCATCAAAGTTTCTGAGAACACCGAAGTAAACAGCTATAATAATACCAATTAAGATCTCCAGGATAATCAGGAACTTGCCCTGGGTAATCAAATAAGTTTTACAGGTTTCATAAATCAGTTCGGATACTTCCGACATTGATTTATGTACCGGCAACTTTTTGATTTTAATGTACTGGTATAATCCGAAAAGCAATCCGAAAATACAAATAAGCAAACCATAGGTCAGGAATGTGTGACCATCCAGACCCATAAACAGGTATTCATTGCTGCCGAGGTCTGGCAGAACCAGATCTGCTTCGCCGGCGAATGCCCAGGAGCTTAGCTGTAATAGTAGGATTAACAAAAGGAATGACTTAATTTTCATACTCTCACCTTCTTCTTTTTTTTCCCATAAGGATTTGAGGCCAATTTAACAAGAAAGGATGATTTTTGTAAAGTTATTTTTTGGGAAGAATGCAGAATCAGGGGGCAGTGTGCAGTGGGCAGGGGGCAGTTGGGAAAGAAAACTCACCACCCAGGATAGGTATCAGGTGCCAGGTGTCAGGGGTCAGTGAAAAATTGAAACCCGCAGGCAAGTATTAAGGAGAGAGTGGGCAGTGAGCAGATGGCCGGGGGCAGTTTGGAATGAGAGTAACTCACCCCCGGCCCCTCTCTTGCAAAGCGAGGGGTGTGAAACAGTACTTGGGAAAATTGTTGAAACCCGCAGGCAAATACATAGGTGCCAGTAGTCAGGTGTCAGGTGTCAGTGGGGAATAAGAGGGAAAATTTTCCGGTATGCAGGTAAATAAGGGGGAATGAGTAATAAAATGTAGTGGGTAGTGTGCTTTAGAGGCTTTATGGAGCTTGATTTGGAGGGTGTTTTTGAGCGGAGGAAAATTAGCGAAAAAAAAGCGAAAATAAGTGAAAAAAACATTGACACTTTGGTCGGTTTCAGGAATAAAGAACAGTATAAATATAGTATGTATTTATTTGAAAATTAATAGTTTAGAAAAAGAAGGTGAATATGTCTGAAATTAAGTACGATGCGGATAACATAAAGGTACTCAAAGGTTTAGAAGCTGTACGAAAAAGACCCAGTATGTATATTGGTGGAGTCAGTGAAAGAGGGCTACATCATTTAGTTTACGAAGTTGTTGATAACAGTATAGATGAGGCATTAGCCGGTCATTGCGACCGGATCGATGTGGTTATCACAAAAGATGGTTGTGTGACTGTCGAAGACAATGGTCGCGGTATTCCTGTGGACATTCACAAGGAATCAGGTTTACCAGCTGTACAGGTTGTTTTAACAGTACTGCATGCAGGCGGAAAATTTGACGACAAGACCTACAAGGTATCCGGTGGTTTGCATGGGGTGGGTGTGTCTGTTGTTAATGCTTTATCAGATTATTTTGAGGTGCAGGTTTTCAAGAATGGTAAGATCCATCGTCAGAGTTATTCGAAGGGTATTCCTCAGACCAAGCTGGAAATTATTGGTGCAACAGAAAAAAGAGGAACCTGGCAGAAGTTTCATCCGGATCCCGAGATCTTTGAGACTGTAGAATTCAGTTTTGATTATTTAACTGTGAGATTAAGGGAATTGGCCTTTTTGAACAGAGGGATAAGAATTACTTTAAAAGACGAAAATAATGATAAAGAACATGATTTTCAATACGAGGGTGGAATCAATTCGTTTGTTCAATTTCTGAATGAGAATAAGAAACCGATTACCAAGGAACCGATATACATATTTGGCAGTAAAGAAGATCTTTCCTTTGAAATATCAATCCAGTATAATGAAAGTTATCAGGAAAATATATACAGTTTTGCCAATAATATAAACACGATAGAGGGTGGAACGCATCTCAGCGGATTCAAGTCTGCCTTAACGAGAGCGGTGAATAATTATATCAAATCTACAGATATCATGAAGAATGAGAAGATCGGGCCGAGTGGTGATGATATTCGTGAAGGTATAACAGCAGTGGTAAGTGTAAAATTGTCGGATCCGCAGTTTGAAGGCCAGACGAAGACCAAGCTACAGAATTCAGATGTAGAAGGTATCATTAATTCGATTGTGTATGAGAAATTGATGACCTATTTCGAAGAGCACCCTGCAGAAGCAAAGAATTTGGCTATGAAAGCAGCCTTAGCAGCGAGAGCACGTGATGCTGCACGTAAAGCACGGGAATTAACCAGACGGAAATCTGTATTGGAAAGCGGTAATTTGCCGGGTAAGTTGGCAGACTGTACGATTCAGGATCCTTCTCAGACAGAATTATTTCTGGTTGAGGGAGATTCAGCAGGTGGTTCGGCTAAACAGGGCAGAGACAGAAGATTTCAGGCAGTACTTCCTTTATGGGGAAAGATGCTGAATACCGAAAGAGCCAGAATCGACAAAGTTCTCAATAACGACAAGATATCTCCGGTTATATTAGCATTAGGTGCCGGTATCGGGGATGATTTTGATATTACCAAATTAAGATACAGCAAGATCATAATTATGGCGGATGCGGATGTTGACGGTTCACACATAGCCTGTTTGTTATTGACGTTTTTCTTTAGATATATGCGGCCGATGATTGAGAGCCGTAATGTTTATATAGCAAAGCCTCCCTTGTTTTTAATTAAAAAGGGTAAAACGAAGAGATATGTTTATTCGGAAGAAGAAAGAGACAGAGCAATAGAAGAATTTGGAACTGCCGGGCTATTAATCCAACGTTACAAAGGTTTGGGTGAAATGAATCCGGAACAGTTATGGGAAACCACACTTGACCCGGAAAGACGTATCTTGATGTCTGTAAAAATAGATGATGCCATAGAAGCAGACAGGATGTTTACGATTTTAATGGGAGACGAAGTAGAACCCAGGAGAAATTATATCCAAGCGAATGCCCAGTATGTTACAAACCTGGATGTATAGGATTAAGGAGAAGACATGATACAAGACAGATCCAGAATTATAAATATAGAAATAGAAGACCAGCTTAAAAAGGCATTCATGGAATATTCCATGAGTGTTATTGTAGCGAGAGCTTTACCGGATTCCAGAGATGGTTTAAAGCCATCACAGCGTAGAATTCTTTATGCTATGCATGAATTGAATTTAAGACCAGGCGGTGGGTTCAGAAAATGTGCTAAGATTGCCGGTGACACATCAGGTAATTACCACCCTCATGGTGAGCAGGTAGTTTATCCTACTATGGTGAGAATGGCACAACCTTGGATTTTACGTTATCCATTAGTTGACGGACAGGGTAACTTTGGTTCCATCGACGGTGATCCACCTGCGGCAATGCGTTATACAGAAGCAAGATTACATAAGACTTCCATAGATTTAATGGAAGATTTAGATAAAGAAACCGTGAACTATAAAGGTAACTATGATGACACGAGAAAGGAACCTGTAGTATTTCCATCCAAATTCCCCAACCTGCTCGTAAATGGTTCATCTGGTATTGCAGTAGGTATGGCAACCAGTATTCCACCGCATAATTTAACTGAAGTCTCCAATGCTATTATTGCTCTTATTGAAAATCCGGAATTATCAGCATTAGATATCATGGAATATATCAAAGGACCTGATTTTCCAACAGGTGGTTTTATTGTAGGTAAAGCAGGTATCTATGATTATTTCCAGACAGGTCGTGGCAAGATAACCATGCGTGGCAAGGCTTCTATTGAAACCAAAGAAAATGGCGATGAACAAATAGTTATATCTGAAATCCCTTATCAGTTGAACAAGACCTTTTTGATCGACAGAATGGTTGAATTGGTAAAGGATAAGAGAATAGAAGGAATCAGTGATATCCGTGACGAGTCAGGTCGTCAGGGTATGAGACTGGTTGTCACTGTAAAAAGAAATGGTGATGCCAATATAATTCTGAATAAGTTATATAAGTTTTCACAATTACAAGACACATTTAGTGTGATCAATCTGGCGTTGGTAGATGGCGTTCCCAAAGTACTCAATGTAAAAGAAATGATTGAGAATTACTTAAAATTCCGTCATGAAGTAGTAGTCAGAAGAACACAGTTTGAATTAAAGAATGCAGAAGAGAGACTTCATATATTAGAGGGTTATTTAATTGCATTGGATAATTTGGACGAAGTAATCAAAACTATCAGAGCTTCAGAAACTCCATCGATAGCTGGTGAGCAATTACAGCTGAAATTCGGTTTAAGTGAAATTCAGGCTAAAGCTATTTTGGAAATGAGATTACAAAGACTTACCGGTCTCGAAAGACAGAAGATCGAAGAAGAACATAGAGAAATTCTCAAAACTGTTGAGTACTTAAAAAGAGTCTTAGCAGAAGTGGAATTGAGAATGGAGATAATCAAAGAAGAAGTTATTGCTATGAGAGATAAATATGGTGATGAAAGAAGAACCACCATTATCGAGCATCAGGCTGACTTTGAAGTTGAAGATTTGATTGCCGAAGAATTCATGATGGTAACTATTTCTCATGAAGGATATATCAAAAGAATGCCAGTGGATACATACAAGAATCAGAACAGAGGTGGAAAGGGCTTACAGGCTTCGAACCTGAAGGAAAATGATTTCATCCAGTATGTATTCGTTGCATCGACACATTCTTATATAATGTTCTTTACGAATTTAGGAAAGTGTTATTGGTTGAAAGTATATGAGATTCCTTTGGCATCACGTCAGGCCAGAGGTAAAGCAATCGTCAATCTTTTGAATTTAGAAAAAGAAGAGAAGATCAAAGCTTTTGTATCAGTCAGACATTTCAATACGACTCAGTTCATGGTCATGGTTACTAAGAAAGGAACGATCAAGAAAACCGAACTTTCTGCATATTCCAGACCGATGCAGCGTGGAATTATTGCCATCAGACTGAGAGAAGATGATGAACTGATCGATGCAAAACTTGCTGACAGCTCCAATGATATAATCCTTGCAACCAGCCGTGGCTTTACCAACAGATTCAATGAGTCTATTGTATCTGTAACATCAAGGGCAACCATTGGTGTGAAAGGAATCAGTCTGAGAGCGAGTGATGTTGTTGTATCCATGGTAATTGTAAAACGTTCCGGAACAATCCTTGCCATCAGTGAGAATGGATTTGGTAAGCGTACCGAAGAGAGTGAATACTCAATTACTAACAGAGGAACCAAGGGATATATCTCATTGAAGCCTACAGCCAGAAACGGCAGTTTGGTCTCATTAATGGAAGTTGTGGACAGTGATGATTTAATCATTGTGACAAAAGACGGTATGATCATCAGACAATCTGTGGCTAATATCAGTGTTTATAAGAGAAACACTCAGGGTGTTAAACTGATAAACCTGAATGAAGGCGACAAAGTATATGATATTGCCAGAATAGCATCTGAAGATATCAAAGAGGAATTTGATAACATTCCGGAAGGGACACCTGTAGTGAATAGTATTCCTGAGGAAGATTTTGAAGAAGATTTAACTGATGACATTATGGAAGATGAAGTAGATGATACTGAAGAAGATGATTCTGACGATCAAGAATAAAATTAGATGGGCGGGAGATATTTCTCCTGCCCTTTTTTTAGTTTTAGTTCTTGGTATTTTGGCAGGCTGTGCCTACAATTATTCTCCGGTAAGTCAAAATGGTATAATGACGGAAGAGGATTATGCTATAGTCAAAGATTCGACCGGATTGTCGGCAATTTCATATAAATATTGGTATAGAGATCCCCAGAACATCTCTGATTATTACTCTACTTTTTGGGTATCAATCCAGAACAATACAAAAAAGAAAATCAGTATTATGCCTTCAGATTTTATTCTTTTAGATGCTAACAGAAATCAAATGGAAACCGTGCCACCAGAAATGGTTCTTAAGTTTGTGATGCGGGAAAATGATTTTAGTGTGTCCAGATTTAATGTAGATAATGAGCAACTTCTGCAAGAGACTAATAAGCGAATAGAATCAGAGAGAAATGTGATGACTTATTCTTTTGGGTTTGGAGATTTATTGCCGAATGCCAGCAAGAATGGGTATATATTTTTTCCCCGATTACCTTCCCAGAACAATGTAATTTATTTAATATACAAAGGAAAAGAAATTACTTTTCAGAAGAAGAAATAAGATTCTTCAATTGTTTTGTAAGTATCAAATAGCTAGCAAAGAACTGCAGAGCTGTCAATGCGATTCCGCCAAAGATACAAATAATAATCAAACGAAATTGGGTAAATACAAAGTTATGCAGATGCAACATACCTTTTAAATTGGCACCTGTATAGGGATCTGTCAAGGCGATAAAGGAAGATGTTGTACAAATGAGAAGCATGACAGAGGCAGTGAAAATCGAAATATGTTTGATGATGATCTTGAGATTGGGGTTATTATATTTCATCAAAGAAAATTTACGTGCATAATAAAGAGCTAACATAGAGCCTGGAATTAGTTGAAATACAGGAACAGCCATAAAAAAGCCGAAACATAGCAAAGTATAAAGCAGAAAAAGAAGCAGGATTATTTTAGTTTTCAGTAGATAGATACATTCACGTAAGGTATTGAGTGAGAGAAATACAAGAAGAAGCGAGAAGAGATAGACAACGATTGAAACTATTCCGAGTGATCTTTCTGCAAGAAGTTTGAGATTAAAGGGAATAAGTAATAGCAACCATATCGGAACTAACAGAGTAAGAGGCAGAAAAATTATGATTAAAAGATTAAGAATATTCTTTTCTTTCCCGGTAATTTCTGTAAGTGTGAATCTATGATCTGTTATCTTTGATTTTAGCTTGCTTAAGTTTTCGCTCAAACCATTTATCGAAAATTTCTTTTTTATGTTCATTTTTATAGGCTTGGGTTAGTTCATTTTTTTGAGTTTGAAATGAGATATTGTCAATTTCATTATTAGTTAAAAGATAGGCGGTGATGACTTTGTTTTGGAATATTCTTGGTTTAAGCAAACAAAGAGGTTTATCCTGAGTAATCAATTCTGCTTTCAAAGCCGAAAGAGATTTAGCATCACTAAGTGAATCAATTGCCATAGTGTTGATATTATACTTTAATATTCCTCCCCCGGGATTTTGATTGAACTCTTTGTAGAAATTGTCAGCCAAAGCAATCTCCATATCCAGTTTTTTCCTAACTCTGAGTGAATCAGTGATTTGCGGAGAAACATCCTGAATCTTTTGTAAATCAGCTTTAACAAGGCGGTCAACCTTAAAAATCACATATGCATTAAGTTTATCATTGTAAATTGGGTCGAGTATTTTACCTTCCTGAGATTGAAATGCTTTGTTGATAATATTATCACTTTTACCGAATTCCGGGATTGTGGAATTAGTAAAACTTAGATCTGTAATAGATATTGCTCTTAAGTTCATTTCTTCGGCAGCTTTATTAAAACCGATTTCTCTGGCCAGTTTAACAAATTCCGCGACCTTATTGACGTAAATGTCTTTCGTTGCTCTGGAAATTTTGGTTTTAACGGCTATTTCCTGTAGTTTAACCATAGATTTGGTTTTATTGATAAGGAGGTAAATCCGCCAGTGATCATTCCAGAAAATGGGTCTTGTGAAATCATTAACATTTAAATCCTGCAGTTCTTTTTTTAGCATTGGGGGTAAAGAATCTACAGTCATATATTCCAGCATTCCGGCTGCATAAGCTTTTGGGCTATCTGAATGTTGTTTGGCGAAAATATTAAAATTTCCCTTCTTCTTCAATTCACGGTAAATGGAATCAATTTGGGTTTTGGTATAAATTGAATCTACGCGTGTTGCTTTTAAAGGGAATACGGAATAAGTTAAATCGCAAGCAGGTTTATTATAGAAATATTGTTTATTTTGAAAGAAGTAGTTTCTAACTTCGTCTTGAGAAACTGTTATTTTATCTGAATTTATTGTGTTAAAAACAAGCACTTTGGCATTAATATTAGTGTTTCTGAGTTTGAAAAAGGCTTTGAGATCTTTGTCAGAGGGAAGAAATGAATCAGCAACTTTCTGTTCTAATTTTTTCATTGGGATTACTGATAAATAATACTTATTCCTTAACCAGGTTAGATTAATAGGTTCATTAGTCGTAAGGCATAAGTGATATTTCTCAAAGTCAAAATTGACACCATCTGTTTTGAATTGTTTGGAATTGAGAATAATATCCGGGATATTAGCCAGAAGTGTATCAATAACTTCCTGAGAAGATACCTGAATCTGGTATTTTTTGAATTCGTCAAATAGAACTGTGGAGATGATCAAATCCTGCCAGGTGGCATTCTTAAGATCTTTTAATTCAGATTCGCTTGGATTACGGTTATTGGAAAGGAAAAAGCTTTCAAAATTTGTGCGGATGGCATTACTGTAACGATCCTTTGTTATCCATTGGGAGTTGATTTTGCCAACATATTGAGAATTATTCGAACACGAAATAATTAGCAGGAGAAGAAGGAGAGAGAAAATTAGTTTTTGCATAGTTGTCTCTTCGAAAAAATGGCTGGGATGAGAGGATTCGAACCCCTACATATGGAACCAGAATCCACTGTCCTACCATTAGACGACATCCCAGTACTGTAGTAAATAATATATGGCTGGGCAGGAAGGATTCGAACCCTCGGATGTCGGGACCAAAACCCGGTGCCTTTCCGCTTGGCGACTGCCCAATATTTTATCACACTCTATAGATGGCGGAGAGAGAGGGATTCGAACCCTCGGTGAGCTTTTGACCCACACACGCTTAGCAGGCGTGCACCTTCAGCCAGCTCGGTCATCTCTCCAGATATGAAATTTATGGCGGAGGATGAGGGATTCGAACCCCCATGGGGAAACCCCGGCGGTTTTCAAGACCGCTGTCTTACCAATTAGAACTAATCCTCCTAATTTCTAAGTCATATTTCCACTTTAGGGATTTGATGTCAATTAAAATCTTAAGAATATTTGGCAGATTAACTCACAATATAGTGTAAATCATTGATTTTGACTGTTTTGGAGAAGAGAAAATCTCCCGGATAATAAAGTTCAGAACTTTAAACCAAACAATCATGTTTTCCTAATCTTTTTCATTGACTCTATTATTTAACTCTTAATAATGGAAATGGAGGTAATAATATGTATATTATTGACAAAAACTCTGACAATATAGAACAAATAAATAATTGTTTGAAGAACTATTTGCAAAATAAAAAAGTAGAGCATATTGTAATAGCTGTACAGAATTTACAGGAAGTCACCAATTTATGCACAGAAGGGATGGGTGTTTCTCTGGTAGTTTTCAATGAAAGATCAAAGGAAATGAACCAGGAGTTAATTGAAGATTTTACTAACAAAGGCTTTGAGATCATCATAGCCCAAACCATAGTAAATCATCATGATGAGCATGAGTCAAAGAAGTATGGCAGTAGTTTTTCTACAGCAATCATGGAAAACACAATTGATAAAGCAGAGGCAGGAGTCCGCAATTGTGTCTGGGCTGCCTCGATAGCATTGGAAGCGAATAAGGATTTGTTGACAGGGCCAATATTAGCTGTATCATATTCCGAGAAAATACTGGATACATTAATATTAATCAAACCATCTTTTTTGAAGCGAGTTGTTGACAGCGAAGTTTTGGAAGTGATTTGCAAACCATATTAGGGAAGTTAAAATGAAAAAGAAAGATTACCAGCAGGAAATAGAACGAATAACAAATTTCATTATAGGTTATTTTCAGGAAGCCGGATTCAAGAAGGCTGTAGTAGGTTTGTCAGGGGGGATTGACTCAGCTTTGACAGCTTATTTCTGTAAAAAGGCTCTCGGCAAGGAAAATGTAATCGGATTGATGATGCCTTACAAGGCCAGTCATCCCGACAGTTATAGGCATGCACTTTTAGTGGCCGAAGAATTAGGAATACAACATCATCTGATACCGGTGACACCTATGGTGGATGCATATTTCAATACGTATGAACCCGAAGCCGACAGATTGCGAATGGGTAATCGTATGGCAAGAGAAAGAATGTGTATTCTATATGATTATTCTTCAAAATATTCAGCATTAGTTGCAGGTACAAGTAATAAGACAGAACTCTTAGTAGGTTACTGTACACAATATGGCGATAGTGCCTGTGCATTTGAGCCAATTGGTCATTTATACAAGACGGAAGTTTGGGAAATATCAGCTATATTAGGTGTTCCGCAAGCAATAATAGATAAGAATCCAACTGCAGACTTATGGGAAAATCAGACAGATGAGGGAGAACTTGGTATTGAATACCGCAAACTTGATGAAATATTGTACCTGATGTTTGAAGAAAAAGTTGATTTGCCGGGTATGATTGCTCAGGGTTTTTCACGGGAAGAAGTGGAAAAGGTACAGAAATTATACAGGAATTCAATATTTAAACGCCGACTTCCAGGTTCTGTAGAAGAGGTATGGTTATAATGTTTTTCGGGAATAAGGATAGATGTCAAAAGTGTAAAAATAACAAACAATCCCGTTTTTGTTTACGCACAGACAAGAGATTATGCTGGGTTTGTTGTAATGATTTAAGGCTGGATAAAAAATGTCCCAAGGAATGTAAATATACCCCGGAAAATGACGCCCAATTGCATATCAAAGCTAATTGTGAGTCTTACACTGAATATGTATATTTAATGAAAGCCTTAGGTGAGAGGTGGCTTTATCTTGCTCAACCAGAGTTAAATGGGCTGACACCTTTGGAGGCAGCTAATAATAGTGATTTAAAGCCTCAACTCCATAATTTGCTGGCTGCATATACTGCAATTCCTCAAATTTATAAATATCTTTGCCAGAAATTACAGCTTGATAGTAAAACTCTGTTAAGTAACGATGAGAATCATTATGAATTTGTAATATCTAATTATTTAAACCGTTTAATTTCGGCAGAATGGAAAGATGCCTCCCAGTTCTGGACTTCTGCTTTTACTGAAGAAAGAGATATTGATACCCGAACTAGGCATTTAAAAACAACAGAGTTAGCCAAAATTACTGATTTTATGATAATTGCTTCAGGCTTAGGGCAGGATAAGTCAACAGCCTTTGTTTTTCTGGATTTGAATTATAAGAAAGAACTGTGCATTCTTTTGAAAAAAGAAAAAGATGAATGGAAAATAGATAAACATGTATTTACTTCTCCGGTGATGCTGAATAGTGACACCGAAGCTGTGCGTCAGCTTGGCTATTATCTAACTGCTAATCAATTGGGTAATGCTCAGGATCTGGTTAATAAATTAAAAGAAACCTTTCCTGAATCTCCTGATATTTTATACAATATTGGTTTATTCTATTCCTTAAAATCAGAAAAAGCTAAAGCTCAGGAATGTTTTTTAATGGCAGGCCTATATGATAAAGATTTTTGGGAAGCTAAAGAAAATTATGCTTTAATTCTTTTATCAGAGAATGAAAAGGAAAAAGCTAGTGAAGTTTATGAGGATATTATCGCGAGAAATCCTGGCCGAATAAATGCCTTGAATAATCTGGGAACTATCTATATTGCTTTGAAAAGATTTGATGCAGCAGAAGAATTGTTCAGGAAATGTTTGATTCTGGAGCCAAATCACAATCTGGCAAAAGCGAATCTGGAAAAATTAGCTATTGAGAAGGAAAAGAATTAATGTCTTTTGCTGAAAAGTATTTTGCTGAAGCTTATCGTCTGGCAGAATTGGGAAGAGGGAAAACTTCTCCCAATCCTTTTGTCGGAGCTGTTATTGTTACCGACAACAAGATCGTAGGCAGAGGATACACTCAGCCTTATGGTGGGAATCATGCAGAGGTACAGGCCTTAAACGAAGCAGGGCCTTTAGCAAAAGATGCAGATCTATATGTCACTCTAGAGCCTTGTGCGCATTATGGTAAAACTCCCCCCTGCACCGAAGCCATTATCAAAGCCGGTCTGAAAAGAGTGTTTGCCGGTCTGCGGGATCCCAATCCTCTGGTTTCAGGTAAAGGATTTGCTCAGTTAAGAGAAGCAGGAATAGAAGTAGTTGAAGGAATTTGGGAAGATAAAATTGAAATTCAACTGGAAGCTTTCATTTTTTTTATAACGAAGAAGCGTCCTTTCATCATAATGAAGAATGCAGTTACCCTCGATGGTAAAATTGCCGATCAATATCATAATTCTAAATGGATTAGTAATGATCTTTCACGTATAAAAGCTCATGAATTGCGGAAAGAAACCGATATAGTAATAACAGGTATTAATACTGTTTTGGAAGATGATCCTTTGCTAAATGTCAGGTTGTCTGAACATGATAATAAGAAGAATCATAGATTGATCCTGGATTCTCAGTTAAAAATCCCTGAGAATGCAAAAATAGTATTGACAGCAAAAGAGAATTATACCATTATATGTAAGGATGAGAATTATCATAATCCTGAAAAAGAAATATATTTGAGTGAAATGGGGATTCAAATTGTAGATTTACCGGCAGTCAATGGAAAATTAGCATTGCCTGTTTTGATGAATTTTTTATATTCCCGCAAATATTGTTCTGCTTTATTGGAGGCTGGACCTAATATGTGTTCATCATTTTTAGAAGAGAAATTAGTTGATCAAATATATTATTTTGTCGCACCCAAGATATTGGGTTTGGGCATGGATGTTTTTGGTCAGTTGAAAACCAAATCTTTAACTAATTGTATTAATCTGACAAACCTGGAATATGAGCTTGTCGGCGATAATGTTTTAATAATGGGATATCCAAACTATGTTTAAACTTGTTGATGCTTTGGGAAGAGTTGCTTTTGAGAATGTCAAAGAAATCAACTACTTTTTAGGGTTTGTTATAGAGGTTCTGAGAAAACTCTTTACTTTCCATAAGCAAAAACAAATAGGTTTCATAGTTCTGCTTAGACAAATACTTTTTACCGGGTACGAATCACTTCCCATCGTAATTCTTATAGCCATTTGTATCGGTGGTTTGATTATCTTGGAATTTACTACTTTCCTGGGCAGTACAGCTCAGGGAAACATGCTCTATACAATTTTAGTTACCGTGATCACCAGAGAATTAGGTTGTCTGATGACAGCGTTCATTGTAATTGCCCGCTCAGGAACTGCCATTTCCACTGAAATGGGATATATGGTCATCAATAAAGAAATTGAATTACTGATGTCTTTCGGCATTTCACCAATATCCTATCTGGTTGTTTCAAGAACTGTAGGTGTGGTGGTAGCCATCTTTACCTTATCTATTTATTTTAATTTAGCCGGGTTAGTAGGCGGTTGGATGTTTTCCTACTTCTTTTCTAAAATCCCTTTTAATGAGTTCGCCCAAAATCTCCTCTCGGCCATGACTTTTACTGATGTGCTGCAGAGTGTTGTAAAATCAATTTGTTTTGGCTTCGCCATTGCCCTGATATCATGTTATCAAGGGTTAAAAGTAAATTTCGCCAGTACTGAAATTCCTCAAAGAACTATTAAAGCAGTTGTTTATTCAATTACAACTATTGTTTTTTTGGATGTTATAATAACCTTGGTCTTTAGTAAATTATGAAAGTAAGTATAAATAATATTTGTTTGGAAAATAATCAAAAAAAGGTTATTAAAAATGTAAGCCTTGAGATTGATAATCGCAATGTGGCAATTGTCGGCCCCATTGAATCTGGTAAAACATTGATTATGAAAATGATCAGTGGTATCATTCCTCCGACTTCAGGTGAAATCCTGATCAATGGCATAAATATGTTTGATAGTAAGGAAGATGAAATCATAAGTGTTAAGAAAAGCATTAGTTTTACTTTTCAGGATGGAGTATTTCTCTCTAATCTGACAATTTTAGAGAATTTAATCCTTCCCTTGAATTACCATCATCCTGAAATTACCAGAGAAGAAAAAATCCATATTATAGAAGAATATATTGAAAGATTTCAGTTGCCTGATCTACTGAGTCAAAGACCGGCTGAGGTTGCTCCCGTGAGAAAAAAAATTCTCGCTTTCATCAGAGCAGTAGTCTCAAAACCCAAGTTACTTTTGATGGATGATCCCTTAGGTAATTTGGATTTGCAGAATCAACACAGAGTCTTGGCTGAGATAAAAAGATTAAAAGAAGAAGGATGTAATTTTCTTATTGCCACGGATTCCAAAGAAATATTATTTAACCTGGCAGATGATATCCTGATTGTGAAAAGTGGTGAAGTTGTTTGTTATGATGAAAAAATAAAAATAATGAAATCTCACGACCATGCAGTTCAGGACATTGTTACAAGTTGTTTAGGAGGTTATAGCAGATGAATTTTAAGTTTAAATACACTGAGCGAATAGTGGGTGTTTTCTTCTTTACGGCCTTGCTGATACTCCTTTTTGCTCTGGTTTCTCAAGCTCTGAACAGTAGAATGTTTGAGACCAAGTACCCTTATAAAAGCATATTTAAAGATGCCAATGGGCTATCTGTAAATACCCCAATCTATTTCAAAGGGTTTCAAATAGGCAAGATAACCAAGTACAATTTGAATAAAGAAAATCTGATAGATGTTACTTTTCATGTCTTTGATCAGTATAAAGATAAAATTGTAGAGAACTCTGTCCTCAGAAAAACCACAAATATTGTTTCTGCAAAAAGCAGTATTGAACTGATTCAGGGTCCCAATCTCAATGCCAGATTGAAGGCTAATAGCTATGTCCCGGGATCTGATACTCCGGATGGAATAAAAATTGTCCGACAACATAGACTGAATATCGCCAGTGAAGAAGTCACCGCTATTGTTGATGATATCAAAAAAATTACCGGAAACTTCCTGCGTGATCATAATGCTGAGGAAGGTGCACCCTTTAGAGCAATATATAATGCTGCCAATGCTACTGAAAACCTAAATAAAACTCTGATCTCTGCGAACGAGCTGATGGGGAAATTCTCTAAGGATAACAACCCCCAGGATGGTGCTGTTTTCCGTACAATAAACAATTTCGCTCAAATCTCGGAAGAATTAAAAACTAACACTGCTCGTCTTAATAATACCATAGATTTAGTTGATTCTTTAATAAATCTCTATAGTCAGGTCGATGGAATAGGTATCAGAATGCTGGATCCAAACGAAGATAAATTCGTTCAGCCTATACGAGATATTCTCAAAGGGCTTAATCAAAACCTCCAAATAGTTAATAATACTCTCTCATACATCGAAGAACAAACTCCTGAAATCTCTGTACTCATTCAGGAAAGTAGAAACGCTTTACTGGAATCCCAAAAAACTATTGAGAGTCTAAATAATAATCCTTTCCTAAAAAAGGGATTTTCCAAAGAAAAAACCAATCAGAATTCTACTGGTCAGAATAGACCTAAACCATAGGACTGCTTATGTATTTCACTAAACTATTTCAAAAATATTTTCTGAATATGACTATTCTTACTATTTTTCTATTTGTTTCCGCATGCTCCTCTCTTCCCAAGAATTATGCTCCTCCTTCCGCTGTCAAACGGGAAGGAATAACTTTGTATAAAAGGGCTACAGCTTTATCACAGATGAACAAACGAAATATGGCTTTAAGATATTTCTCTGATGCCAGAGCTAAATTTTACCTTTCTGATGATATGGAATATATCATAAAAACTAATATATCCATTGCAAGAGAATTGTTCTACCTTAATAAAATGGAAACTTCTGATTCACTTATGGCAGTAACCTTAGAGAATATCAATTTTTGGAAACCAAAACTGCTCTCTGAATATCAATTAGCCAAAATTGAGTTCTTCTTTAATCAGGCTCATTATGATTCTGTTTTGGTTTATAGTGACCACGTAAAGAAAGCTTCTGAAGAAAACCAGGTATTCATTCAATGCTATAAAGTACTGTCTCTTTTTAAAACATCCAACCTGAAAGCTTCTGACATTAATGATCTGGAAAGTAAACTCGAGGGTATGGAAAAGCTCAGAAAAAAGAATGAACTGCAGGATATCAATTCACTCAGCTTCGCCTATTATACTATGGCTTTTGTTGCATATGATTTGAAAAGACTCAATGATGCCCGTTCCTGGATAGAGAAAGCCAGAAACCTTGATCAAGGCTACGAAAACTATCTGGCTCTTGCCTCAGATCTCTATCTCTTAGGTTGCATCTTCGAACAACAAAAAGCATATTCCGAAGCTAAAAGTGTTTTTTATCGCTGTGCTGATGTTTATCGTGAACTGATGGATAAAGAAAATCAAAAATGTGCCGTTGCTAAAGCTCTGATCAACGACTACCAACTTAGTAAAAACCACATAGTCCTCGGTCAATTACTCGAAATTCAAAACCAACTCTCAGATCCAAAGTTAATTAAAGATATTGAGGAAATAGTTAAACAATAGCTTACTTGATTTCCTTTTCGCCTGTCAGTAAGTAAAATTTATCCATGAAGTGCTTGCATTTCATGGCAGAAAGGGGATTAGACCACTTTCCTCCTTCTTTGAAATATGAGCCAACTATGAAAACATCAGCATAAGAAATATATTCAGAAATGTTGTCCAAAGTAATACCAGAACCTATAAATATTGGTAACGATGTATGCTGACGTACTTCTTGTAAATCTTCGATTTTGGCAGACTTCCCTGTAGAACTGCCTGTAATAATCACTCCGTCACTCAGGAAAAATTCTGCGGCTGAAGCTGTTTCTCCTATACCTACATCCTCTGTAATACTGTGGGCAGAATGTTTTTTCTTGATATCTGTGAAAACTGCTATTCTCTCTGCTCCAATTTGCTTTCTGTAACGCAATAACTCAGCTGCACAGGATTGGATATAGCCTTCATCCGCTACATGTCCAAAAACAAATCCCTCTGCTCTGATATAATCAAAATCAGATACGTGTGCTACTGCTAAAGCTTCTTTGTTTGCCCCTGCTAAGATCTGAATGCCCAACGGCACTTTTACTGCCTTCCTTACTTCTCCAGCAACTGCTGTCATAGCAGCTATGATCTCTGGTCCAACCTGCTCCTTTAGATAAGGAACATCATGCATATTCTCCAGCATTATGCTATGCATGCCGGATTCTTCGTAGATCTTTGCTTCCTGAACAGCCTCTGCTATTATCTGAGTCATACTGTATTTATTTGCAGGTGTTCCCGGTAACGCCTGCACATGAACCATGCCAATCACTGTTTTCTCTTGCTTAAAAATCTCTCTCATAAATACCTCATATTAAAAATTAGCACCATTTTCCCTTCTCTAATTAATAATTAATAATTGTTTCTCACTTCCCTTTCTACTTCCAGACATAATAGCTTACTACCTAATCGTACAATAAAAAATATGCCTTTCTTTTTCCCTTTTAATTGAAGTTTATTCCTGATCTGCTCTGTAGTTGTATCCAATCCCCTTGTCTTTATGACAATCTCACCAATACCCTCTTTTTTTAGATAACTCTGAAAATCGCTTGGTCGATATGGAAAAGATTTTACTATCCTAAAAGTCTGAAACCAGGGACTCATAATACGTTGGTCAGATGTTAAGAGATACAACTTCTCTGAAATTAACTTCGCTTTACAGCTAACTGCTAATTCATCCAAAAGATCTGCTCTGCAAATGGATGGATCAGGCTCTAATAAATATTCGGCAAAATCGCTAACTTCCGCTCTATCAGGTTGATTTTCCAGTTTGTGCTCCTCTGGTAACAGTACTGCAACTCTTTCCTTCCTTGGTGTTGCAAAATCTCCCAGACATAACAAAATCTCTTTTAACTCACCTTCACACGAGATAAATTCCAGGGTATAAGGTACCGGACATTGCAGATTTCTATAATCAAAAGCAGGGGAGAGCTTCACCAATATATTCGGTGATATCTTCAGCAAAGGAAATATTTGTTCCAGTGTGGGACTAAAATGATTTATCATGCGTTGCGATTCTTCACGCCTGTCAGGGTCTATATAGATGGCTTCAACTTTCTCTGAAAAATCTTCTGCTTTTACTTGTTGAAAAATGATATTACTCCGGTTAAAAACACTGCAATTGTACTTTGCTGTTTCTAATATTTCTTTATCCAGATCAACTGCATAAACTATTTCTTTGTCTTCGCTCATTTGGATTAAATCTATGCCGGAACCACAACATAAATCAGCTACAACTCTATAAGGCTGTAACTTCCTTTGATGATATTGAGCTACCTGAATATGAGAAGCTTGTTGTGCACTTTTTTCAGTTAATATTATGGATCTGCTGAACGGTATTCTCTTCTGACATTTTTGTGAGGTTTTCAGCCAATTAAGAAAACAGTTGGCTTTCTCAGAACCAAAGGTACTTCTGAGATCCTCAATATCTTTGACTTGTATTTTAATAATCGGCCAGTATTTATCGATTAAATCTTTATGGCCTTCCAAAATTTCTCTTATATGCTTTAAATACATTATTTAACTAACAACCCTTTGACGATCTGCACCTTCTCTCCTGTCTTTATCTGAAAATAATATACACCTGAACGGCATTCGTTTCCCTGCACATCCCTCCCGTCCCAGTTCATTGTGGCTGATGGATTAACAAAACTTCGCACTAATTGTCCCTTGCAGTTATAGACACTGATATCTTGTACAATAGATGCTCCTGTGGTCTTGATACTGCAGTACTCTGAGAATGGATTGGGATAAATTGAAGCAGAACTAATTGGAGTATCAGGTGACTCAGAATCTGTTTCCGGCAAGCCACTCAATTTTATTGCTTCCGTACATGATGAACTCCCATCCTGATTTACAGATTCCACCCAGTAATAATTATCAATCTGCTTGTCTGCCTCTGCATCCAAATATGCATAGTTTGTCTCCTGGGAAGTATTTTCAGCTGGAACAAATGAAGTATTGATCTTTATCGCAGAAGCAAAGTCCGGACTGATATTCCTATATACATTAAATCCTGAAAGATTAAAAGCTGATGCTAAAGTCCATTGTAGTTCAGCAACAGAATTATTCCAATTTGCCGTAAATGCTGTCATTTCCACAGGAAGTGTTGCCATTTCTGTAAAACCTGTAACTACCATTGAATATGTCTGGCTGGAACTCAGGGTGTTTTTATGAGAAATGCTGATTATATATTCTACTCCGGGAGTTAATGTCGTCTGATAAATTTGCTCGGTATTATCTCTCGAATTATCACCTGTTGTTGCTGCCAGACCTGGATTGTTCCTGTTCAAAACATAGGGATAATAGATAGTCTTGGTCTGACTTTCTAACCTGAGATCCAGATCATTAACCAAGGCCGGAATATCCTGATTCAACCCAGCTGCAGGAATGTTTCCCGGGAGATCTGTCCAGCACAAAGTTATCCTGATCGGTGCTGCACCTGCAGTGATTCTGTATGTGTGCGTTTGCCCATTAGATAAAATTGCTTCTTTGATCTGATAGCCTGGAGTATTAGCCTGATAATTTGTCATTAAACTTACAGCCTGAGCAGCATTGATCAATCCCCAGCCAAATTTGTAATCCGGCCCGATTGATGTGCCTGCTTCATCTGCAGTATGTATAAGTATGGCTTTCACGGTCGAAGCCCTGGGATATGTTAAAAATAAATTATTGAAATGCTGCTGTAAAAGAGCAATTGTCCCTGCTGCTCCCGGAGCAGCCATAGAAGTCCCGGTACTGCTACCGTATGAGGTATTATTTGTTGAGGTTGTCGAATATACACTTACGCCTTTTGCCACTAAATCAGGTTTGATTCGCCCATCATCTGTCGGTCCCCAACTGCTTGATGACCACACCACTACATCAGAAGGTTGACTGTATCCGTTCGCTATATTGGATACATTCCCGATAGCCAGAACATTTTTGGATAAGGCAGCATGACTCAGACAATCATATCCATCCGCACCGCCATTCTTTTCCCGTACCTGAGTTGACAATACCCAGGCTTCATTCTGCCAAATCCAGTGTTCTACAGGTTGCGACGCAGGCCCGCCTCCTCTGTCATTTCCCGCTGCCCATACTACACAATAATTCGGAAAACTGTAACAAAGACTATCCAATTCATGGGCTTGTTCACTGTAAAAACCATAGTAATGATCTTCTGAAGCAGATACGCTTGGGTCTCCAAACCATACCCATTTGCTGTCATTTTTATAATTATAATACCATCCTTCAATATAACCGTAGGAATGGTTGGATACTTTTAAATAAGAGGATGCTGCATTAGCCATTTCGGTGAAATCATCGTTCCAGTCATAAGCTCTTAGATTTGCCTGATTAGCCATACCTTTGGCATTTGCATCTATTCCGGAAGCTATCAGAGTGCCGGCTACATGGGTAGAATGTGATAATAATCCTGTAGGGGTATCGACCTGGGTAACTCTTCCTCCAAATTCCTGATGAGTTGTTCTGACGCCTCCGCCATCCCAAACACCAAAGGTCTCAGTCTGACCATTCAAGTTTAACCCTAACACCCCACCAGACCATAATTTTTGCGTTGATATTGTCTTAGCTGAACCAAGGTTATAGGTCTGATAATAAAAAGGTCTGTTTGTATATGCCTGCAACTCTATTTTAGAGGAATCTGTTTCTATACTTCTTAAAAGTCTTTTACTAAGAACCATTTCATTGATCTTCGCCTGATTTCTCTCATACTTCGCCTGAAAATACTCAGTTATGCCTGCACTATAAAGAGAAACCACCATACTTAACAATAAAAATAAACTCATCCTCTTCATAATCCCTCCATCAATGATAAATTATCAGAATTTCATTGGATGTAAAGGAAAAACTTCTCAAACGATCAAACTGTCTCTAGATTCTCTAAATGTGTCTGCTCTTTCAATATAACTATTACATTATCTTCAAATCTCTTCTCCTGTCCGTGTCAGTCGGTGATAGACAGTGTTAGTCCGTGTAAATGCTTCACTCTCAACGACTTCAATCCTCCTAAATCCTAAATCCTAAACCCTAAATCCTACATTAAATAAACATTGTCAACTCCCCATATTTTAGAAAGTTAGGTAAAGTACTTAAAAAAAGGAGGAGATATGAAAAAGCTAATTTTCTTATTACTATTTTCAATGATTATGATTGGATTGAATGCAAAAACAATCATTCCCAGACAGTTGAAAACCACAAACTACCAGATTTTGGATAATGTAAATTCTCCCGGTGATGTTGCAATAAATATTGCAGCTCTACTCGATTGGACAGAAGTGCCAAATGCAACAAGTTATATTGTTGAAGCATCTAATGAAAGTACTACCGGTTTTACAGATGTTAGCTCTACGGGACATTTTTATTACGAGAATACTAAAGTATATTGGTTTAGTGCTATTTCTCAAAACTACCGGTTTTTTCGAGTAATTTCAGTTTCAGATCAGGTAGCTACTCCGGTTTTTAGTATAGCTGAAGGAACTTATAACGATGCTCAGACTGTGGAAATAACATGCACAACACTTGGGACTACTATACGCTATACAACCAATGGAGATGAACCTACTGAAACATCGGATCTATATTCAGTTCCTCTCATTATCTCTTCAACAACAACCTTGAAGGCAAAGGCATTTAAAGCAGGAACGATTCCCAGTAATACAGCATCAGTAATTTATACAATAACTATAACTATACCTGTACCTGCAAATTTTGTATTTGTAGCAGGAGGTACATTTAATAATGGCACTTCAGATGTCACTATATCTTCTTTCTATATTGATAAATATGAACTAACTCAATCTTCTTATCAGTCGATAATGGACGTTAATCCTTCATACTGGCAGCAGACAGACCGTCCTGTGGAACAGGTAACTTGGTATAATTCTATAGAGTATTGTAATAAGAGAAGCATAGCCGAAGGCTTAACACCTTGTTACAGTTATCTCACTTATGGAACTAATCCTGAGACTTGGCCATCTGGTTGGAATTTATTTAATGGCAATCATACTAATGTCTTCTGCAACTGGTCAGCAAATGGCTACCGATTACTTACCGAATCAGAGTGGGAATTTGCGGCACGGGGCGGTAACCAGACTCATGGCTATACTTACTCAGGTTCTAATGATATAAATGCAGTTGCTTGGTCTTATAATAATTCTTATTGTACAACTCACACCGTAGGTACTAAGGCAGCTAATGAACTGGGCATTTATGATATGAGTGGCAATGTCTGGGAATGGGGCTGGGATATTTACGGAGGCTATCCATCAGGTAATCAGACTAATCCATACGGAGCAACAATAGGCTTTAGCCGGATCTTTCGTGGTGGTAGCTGGTACGGCAGCGACAGCTACTGTACGGTGTCGTATCGGTATTGCAGCCAAGCTCCGTACAGCGACTTCTATACAGGCTTCCGCCTCTGTAGGAATGCTCAATAAAATCCTTCTGAATCACGGATGTAGAATAGGTGTCAGGTGCCAGGTGTCGGGTGTCAGTGAGAAAAGAGATATGGAGAAAGGATGTCACGGATTTTTCGGGAGTGGTGATTTGATATGAGAGGTTGATATTGTTACTCTCAGTCAAATTGGAAACTATAGGAGTAGTAGTTTACCAGCAGATTGATCCGAGAAACCTGTAATGTGTGTAATCAGTGATTCAGACAGTTAAGGGAAAATGAATTAAGGATTGAACACAATATAGTTGTTAGTGTCGGGAGAAAAGAGCAGGCAGAGATGTTCTCTTTCATATTCTTTGACAAAAAACAAGATTTAGTGATAATGGGAATGTGTAATAATCTTTCATCCTGGCGGATGAGGGATTTATATATGCCATACCTGCAGCTAAAGCTGCAGGCTAACATCTTGCGTCCTGCGGACTTAGAGATGAATGATGCGTATTAAGATTGGTAAATTGTGCGTGAGGGGAAAGGGAAAATGAAAAAAATACCATATGGGATATCTAATTTCGAGAGAGTAGCAGTGGAAAACTATCTCTATGTAGATAAAACCAAAGCAATTGAGAGTTTGGAACAGACAGGTACCAATGTTTTTTTAATCAGACCCCGCAGATTTGGTAAGAGTTTATTCTGTGAAATGTTGAAATGGTATTATGATATTAAAGCAAAGGACAGGTTTAAGGAATTGTTTGGTGATTTATACATTGGCAAGAATCCGACACCTCTGGCAAATAGTTACCTTGTAATGAGTATGGACTTTTCAGCTATAGAAACGAGCAGAGGTTTTGAGGAATTTTATAGGAGTTTTAATTATAAGGCCATATTACAAATGAATTCTTTTATTAATCACTACAAAGACCTTCTCAAAATGGATTTATTTGATTATGAAAAACTGACTGCTGAAATGGGATTAGCTGAGTTATTTCTGAAGATTAAAGATTTGAATTTGAAAATGTATCTCATTATCGATGAATATGATAATTTTGCCAATGACTTACTTGGTTCCGGTTCTGATAATCTTTATAAAGATGTGATGCAGGAAAACGGTTTTGTGCGAACTTTTTACAAAGCCATCAAAGAAGGCACAAAGACAGTTCTCGACAGATTATTTGTAACAGGAGTCAGTCCCATGATGCTGGATGATCTGACGAGTGGTGCCAATATGTTGAAAAACTATACTCTGAATATCAATCTATGCGAGTCTATGGGTTTCACAGAAGAGGAAGTTATTGGATTGATCAAAGAACTTGGCTTTGATAAAACCTTCGATTTGGAGATGATGGTCACTGAAATGCGGAATTATTATAATGGTTACGCTTTTAATGAATATGCCAAAAATAAAGTATATAATAGTGATATGGTTTTGTTTTTCCTTGATAGAATTAATGACAGCGGTAGATATCCTAAAGACTTAATCGACATGAATGTCCAGACTGATTATGGCAAACTCAGAAGAATTGCCATGATTTTCAATTCCAATGATACAATTAATGAAGTGACTCTTACAGAAGAAGTTTATCTGGAAAAGATTGTAGAGAAAGTCAGTATTCAAAATTTATTTTCTTACGATCACTTTATCTCGCTTTTGTTCTATATGGGTCTTTTGACCATTGATAATACTTATACTGTTTCCAGCGGGATTAAACTCAAAATACCGAATTATGTTGTCCGGAAAATGTACTGGGATGCCGTTTTTAGTGAGATGATCAGAAAGAATGAGAGTAGTTCAAAGGCTATGGAAATCTTAAGAGCTGTGGATAAAATGGCGCAATACGGTGAAATAACAGAATTTTTAGATATAATTTCCGGTTCCTTGAAGCAAGTATCTAATCGTAGTTTGATTAAATTCGAAGAAAAGTACATCAAGTTATTGTTCCTGTTTCATGTCAGTATTTCCAGATTGTATGTTCCTACCGATGAAAAAGAACTGGACAACGGATATGTTGACGTATGCTTGGAACGAGGAAGTGACTGGGAACACTTTAAGTATGATTACATTATCGAGATGAAATACATTCCTCAAAAGGATCTCAAAAAGAAAGATTATCTGAGTGAGGTGAAAGAAAAAGGTTTAAAACAGCTGAGTGGATATCTGCAAAGTGAATATGTGAAGAACAAATTTAAAGGGCGTAATCTGAAAGCAGGACTTCTTATCTTCAAAGGAAAAGGAAGTTATGAGTGGGAAGAGATAGATATTAGTTAAGAGATAGGAGTTAAGAGATAATATTGTAGAATCTTTCTTCAAACTGGTTTCCGGTCATGGAGATGACGCAACTCGCGTCAAATAAATAAGGATTCGAACCGAATCATTTCCATATGGAGAAAGAATTGCTTATTTTTCTACAGCTACATACTTTCTTATTTTCCAGCCCTAATAAACAAAAACTGCGGATTCTTTGTCAATCTGTCATATCCCTCTGGCTGTGCTTCTTTAAATTGCTCTGTCGGCATTGGCTCTAAAAGTTTCTCTAAAGTAAATCCTGCATTGAGTAAAGGATTAATTATCTCTGACATAGGTCGTCGATAGAACTGAACGTTAACCTTTCCGTTACTTGTGTTCCAAACATCATTTAGTAATTCTGTACGGAAGTAACTGTCGGTTTTGAAATAAGTAAAATCCATGAAAGGATGATGTACGGAAAATATAAAACACCCATCTTTTTTAAGAATTCTGTTAAATTCTGCCAATACTGGTTCCCAATTTCTGATGTAATGCAAAGTTAAGGATGATAGAATAATGTCAAGAGACTCATCTTCCAGAAAACTCAAGGGCTGATTCAAATCAGCCTGGATAATCCTGGCTTGATCACCTACTCTCTTTCTGGTCATTTCCACCATTTTTGGACTGAAATCCATGGCTGTACAATCAGCTTTATTATCGATCAGCCACTTGGTGTACCAGCCTGCAGCACACGCTACATCCAGCACTTTCTTTCCTGCTACCTCAGGTAATAATGATAATGTGGCAGGTCTTTCATAATATGCATTGAACGGCTTTGTATCCACCTCATGGAAATAGTACTCTGCCATCTCCTCATAAGCTTCCAGAGATACAGATTCTTCTTTAATGAATTTTTTCATTTATTAGTCCTGTCTAACAACAATATCGATTGTGTCTAATTAAAGCTATACAATTATGGCTTTCCAACCATTTATCTCCCCCTGCCCATAGTAGAAGGGAAGGGGGTCGGGGGGAAGGGTTATTATACTGTTTTTCTTTTAATCTATGTTTAGTAACAAACACCATTTTGTATTGTCTCATGATTTAAAAGTAGTCAGCTTCTCGACTAAACTTTATTCTTCTTTCTCTCATTTAAATAATTCATTGCAAAAGCAAAAAATACTGAAGCACAGAACGCAGAAATTATACGCCCAGTTGTGAAAAATATCTGCATATTAGTCACAAAATCTATCTGCCGATTATCATAGAGATGCCAAACAAACAATACTGCTAAAAATCCAAAAAAATACCCGAACAACCTCGTATAAAACTTCTTTTTCTCAATAATAGTCAATTTCACTCTCCCTCCCATTAATAATTGATAATTAATAATTATTTAAGCTTCCTGAACCCTTCTTCAAAGTAAGAATAAACCACCGGTACAAAGATCAACGTTATCAAAGTCGAACTGATCAACCCGCCTACAACCGCTCTGGCCAAGGGTGCCTGAGCTTCACCGCCTTCACCTAAGCCTATCGCCATAGGCAGTAAGCCCAAAATTGTTGCCAGTGCTGTCATCAGGATCGGTCTTAATCTTCTTCGTCCTGCTTCTTTGATCGCATCTCTCACAGGCATCCCGTCCCGGCGTCTGAGCAGATTAGTTGTGTCCACAAGTAATATGGCATTATTCACCACAATACCACCTAGCATTATACACCCAATATAGGATTGAATATTGAAAGTTGTCCCTGTCAAAAAGAGCATCAAGACAACTCCAATAACAGCCAATGGTACTGAAAACATAACAATAAAAGGATCTTTGATTGATTCATACTGACATGCCATAACCATGAAAATCAGGATCAACGACAGGATAAACCCAACCAACAACTCGCTAAATGCCTTCTTTTGCTCTTTATAGTCACCTGTAATTTCAACTGTGAACCCAGTGGGAACGGGAACCTCTTTCAACTTTTCCTGAATATCACTGATAACTGAGCTGATATTCCTGCCACTTAAATTCGCCGAAACATCAATCATTCTCTCCTGATTGACTCTCTCTATCTGCGAGGAACTCTCACTTTTCTCTGTTTTCACCACATTATTTAAAACTATCGGCTGACCTGATGAATTAGTAATGGAAAGGTTTAACACTTCACTCAGAGGCATCTGATCTGCATCTTTTACCTGTACTTTGATGGGATACTCTTTGCCTGCTTCTGTGTAGGAACCTGCTTTTTTGCCAGATAAAACTGTTTCCATCATGCCGGCAATCTGTTCAACCGATAAGCCCATTTGAGCAGCTTTCTCCCGATCAATATTAACTAAATCCTCGGGTGAACCAACTGACCGACTTAGATTAACATCTGTTATCCCGTCAACTGATTCTACGGCTGTCAGGATCTGCTTACATACTTTCTGTGCTACTTCCTGATCATGTCCTCTGACCTGAATCTCAATACGACCACCACCACCGCCCATTACTCGAGTCATCTGATTGTTACTTGCTGTTCTAACCCTGACTTTTACCCCGGGTAAATTCTTTAACAATTTACGGATCTCTGTGGAAATTTCTTCATCTGATCTGGATCTTTTCGACTTAGAGACAAGACTTATTCTCATCTGTCCCGTATTGGATGCGTTTGCTCCATAACCTGATCCTCCGATAGTGGAAGCGATATTTATTACCTCAGGTATCTTGCTGGCGATTTTCTTCTCGGCATATTTCATCTTTGCATCAATCATCTCCAGCCTTGATCCGACTTCCATATCCATATTCACCCTGATTTCACCTTCATCTGATCTGGGCATTAACTCAGAACCAATAAATGGGATGATTAATAAACTTCCTAAAAACATGCCTGAAGCAATCAGAGTAGTCTTTCTTCTATGATTCAAAGCATAATTGAGTATGCCCTGATATTTAACTTCAATTACGTGCAGAATATTTCCTGTCCAGTCAAATAGTCTGCGACGAAAACCTTTAGCATCACCCTTGGGTGTGGAACTTACATTCAACATCCTGCTCGATAACATTGGAACTAAGGTTAGTGCTGTTGCAAGGGAGCATGCCATAGAAAACACGATCACAAAAGCCAATTGCTTAAACATGATGCCTGTCATGCCGCGGACAAATACCAAGGGAAGGAATACCACCAGAGAAGCCAATGTGCTGGCTATGATCGGGGGTGTTACTTCTTCAGCACCAAATACTGCTGCTTCTACACTACCTTTGCCTTTCTCCCTCTGTCGGAAAATGTTCTCCAAGACCACAATAGAATTGTCCAGTAAGTGCCCTATTCCCAAGGCTAAACCGCCCAGAGTCATCAAATTCAGAGTGAATCCATTGAAATATAACAGCCCGAAAGTTGCCATTACGGATATTGGTATAGCCGTGGCAATTACAGCGGTACTCTTTAAATTTCTTAAAAACACTAAAAGAATAAGGATTGCCAGAATCCCACCTTCTACTGCCGATCTGGTAACATTATTGATGGATTGTTTTACGTAGATTGATGTGTCTATCAATGAAACAATTGTTATCTGTGGCAGACTGCGGTTTATATTCTCCAACTCAGCTATAACACCCTTAGCTACCTGAACAGTGTTGGTCCCGGATTGCTTATTTACCGAGATTTGTACTCCCGGTTCCTGATTAATTCTGATCAACCGCGTTACTTTGCTTGCACTATCATCAACTGAGGCAATATCTTTCAAAGAAATGGAAACTCCATCCCTACTCATCACAACAGTATTTCGTAATTGTTCCAGATTGTCAAATACTCCAGGTACCCGAACAGTTATTTGATACTTACCCTGATATACTGAACCTGCCGGTAAATTTACATTGGCTGCCTTCACTTTACTGATTATCTGATCCAGAGGAATCTTCAGTGCTTTTAATTTCTGGGAATCTATGTTGATATGTATTTCTCTTTCCAAACCACCCCGAACATCAACTCCTGCAACTCCGGGAACTCTTTCCAGTCTGTAATTCACCTGCTCATCTATCAGTTTTCTGAGTTTTATCGGATCTAATTTACTCGTTACTCCCAATGTTAATACGGGTGTAGCTGCCAAATCAAACTTACGCAATGATGGTCTGCTTGCTTCATCCGGCAAGGTGGCAATCACTCGGTCCAGCCTGTCTCTCAGATCATTGGCTGCCGTGTCCAAATTAGTGCCCCAGTTAAAGGTTACTTGGACATTACTGTTACCTTCCGATGATTGAGACGATATATCCTGCACACCAGGTACAGCACTAACGGCTTGCTCAATTTTCTTAGTAACAAGCTCTTCCATAACCAAGGGACTTGCCTTGGAATAAGAAGTGGAAATACTGATCGTGGGAGATGTAATATCAGGCATCAGATCGATAGGTAATCTGGTCAGTGAAATTCCTCCCAAAATTAATACTATCAAAACTATCATAATGGTGAAGATCGGCCTGTTAACTGCTCCTTGCGTAAGCTTCATATTATTCCTTCCTCTGCTTACCGGATTTCTTGCCTTCAGCTTTCGGAAGTGATATTTTCTTGCCATTCTCTAATTGGTCCTGACCCAGTATCACTACATCACCCTCAACCATAGGTGAAATGATCTCTACAAACTCAGGACTCTGAATCCCAATTTCCACTTTGATAAATTTGGCTTTCATTTCTTTCTTATTTATTGTATATATTCCAGTTTCACCTTTGCTCTTACATATAGCGGCCAAAGGAACTACTGTCACATTTTTCTTCTGCTGATAAGAAATCATAACTTTAGCAAACATCCCCGGTTTCATCTTGTTTTGCGGATTGGTTATTTCAATTTCCACTCTTGCTTGTCTTGATGCTTCTTGCAACAAGGGTGCAATTCTGGCAATCTTGCCTCTGAATTTCTCATCCGGATATGAGTCTGTTGTGATAATTGCTTCCTGACCGATCTTTATTTTGGAATAATCACTTTCTATTATGTCGATAACTGCGATAAGAGTATTAATATCCATTATTGAAACAATGGAAGAACCTGTGTTCAACATCGTTCCTTCGTCCACAAATTTCTCTCCAATAACCCTGTATTGTCCCGCATCACTCCAATCTGCTGTAATCTTTGTATCAGATAATTCGATTTCGGCTGACTTAAGATTTGCGGTGCTGCTTAAAACATTAGCCTGAGCTACATTATTTTTTGATCTGTTAGTAATGAATAAGGAATTTGCCTGATCATACTCGGTCTGTGAGATATAGTTTTTTTCTAAAAGTGCTTTTTCTTTGACTAATTCTTTTTCGGAAATTTCTAACGCATCCTGAGTTTGGATAGCCGTTGCTTTCGCCATTTCTAAAGCAGCTTTTGCTTTTTCATGTTCTTGTTTGTAAAGTCTTTCATCTAATTGAGCAATAATCTGTCCTTTTTTTACGGGATCACCTATGTTTACAAATAGTTTTTTTAATTGTCCTGATACTTTGGGTGCTACAATAAATTTATTTTTTGCAATAAGTGTCCCGCTGAAAGTGCCTGTGTCATTCATATCCATCTTTGCCGTTTTGCCAATTTCAACTGCGACAGCCTGCTTTCCACGTTGTCCACCCGGTCCACCGCCTGCACCTTCTTTGTCTCCGGCACTGCTGATCTTCACATATATTCTCCAACCAAAAATCACTACAAACAACACAACTATTAGCCTGACCCACTTACTTTTCATCATTTACAAACTCCTAAATACTATATCTCATTAATCAAGACAATAATATTTGCAATATCCTGCAAGTTTTTTTTACTATTCCTGGATTTAATGAAATTGGTGAAACCCGCAGGCAAGTATTAAGGAGCTATTTAGGAGCTAGAGGGGAAAGTGCCATGATACTATTTAAGTAAAATCATCTTGCGGGTGATGGTTTTAGTTTCTGTTTTCAGCCTGTAAAAATAAATGCCCGATGTTACAGAATTCCCTCTCTTATCTTTCCCGTCCCACATTTTTGTATTGAACCCTTGTTTTTGTGATCCATTATACAAAGTTGTTACTTTTTGGCCTTTTATGTTGTAAATCGACAGATCAATTTTCTGCTCTTTATCCAAAGAAAAAGAAATATTAGTTGTAGGATTAAAGGGATTGGGATAGTTTTGGGTTAGGGTAATTAGCGGTTTTATTTGATCATTCCCCTCAGATTCAAGAGGCTCATTATAAAGATTATGCAGGACATAGGTCAGAAATTCCTTAGTCTGATCAGGTTTGATATAGTATAGAGGTACACTTAAAACCACAGCTTTATAGTCATTCCCCAAATACTCATAACCCACCACATGATCGTTGAATGCTCCTGCAGGAGTGTCATTACCATAAAGAGATTTGAATGAGTAAATTGGTTGAGCAGAACTTGTGGGAGTTAAGACTTCCATTCCAAATAGATGTGTATCCCAACTACTGGGAATTTTTGTCGAATCTACCTCAAGTATAGGGTACTCAGGCAGTAAATTCTGAGCATGATTAAACCTTGTTTGATTACTATAATCTGTACCACTCATCTTCAAACAGCTCGATTCGAAAGAATATGATGTAAAAATTTCTGGATACCCTGAAGAATATCTGTACAACAGAGATGGGGCAAATGAAGTTATTATTATTTTCCCGCCAGCCTGTAAGTACTTTTCAATTTCTGGTTTGTTATACATATGAGAAGTTGATCCAAACACATTTGTATGGATCACAACCGTAGAATATGCTCCTAAATCAGCTAATGTTGGTTCTGCCTGATTTGTACAATCATACTCAGTAAAATTAAAATTGCTCAAACAACTTTCATAGAAGGCATCAACTTCAACATCTGTAGGGTGAAGTATAGAGCCATTACTATCTCTTGAAAAATCAACAACTAAAATACCCTGATTCAGGGAAATTACTCTGGTCCTTATTTGTTCTGTAAGAGCACTTTCATTGCCTTCTGTATCATACGATTTTATGCAGTACCAATAAAATTGGCCATCAGTAGGAGTATTATCAATATAACCAGCTTGATTGGCATTTACAGTTGCGAGTAGATCTCCTATAGCTCCTTCTGAAGTGGATCTGAAGATTTTGTAGCCTGCTAAATCCAGGTCCAAAACTGGTTCCCAAGATAATTCTACACTTTGTGTATGTGGTGTTAAGGAAAAATTTGCCGGAATCTCGGGAATTATGCGTGGTATATCTCTGATTGAGACAATAAATCCCTCCTGATTCTGATTATCTATCATCGAAATCTCTACTGTATATATAGAATCAGGAAACAGATTGGTTATTGTGAAAGATGTGTCTGTATTTGCTGCAGTATAAATCATTTCATAATTTGATTTACTTACTCTAAGCTTATAATGATCCACTTCATAATTGTTTAATGGTGACCATCTCGCAACTAAAGTCTGTCCGTCTCCCTGATTGTATGTTTTGAAATTATACACTTTGTCAGGAATAATTGAAACACTATGCATCATGGCAGCAGTCAATTTGATGATTTCTGCACAATAGTCTATATTACAATTTGCCAATATATCATCACCTGTATGGTAGCCTGGACAAAAATCATTTTCAAAAAAAGAAATACAGGGGAGACCTGCAAACCAAAACATAACACTGTCAAAAATATGCATATTTAATAAATATTCATCAACAACCAGATCTGTATATACAGGGGTAAGTTCGGTTGCCAATTGGGACAAATATTCCGATCCGGAATAATAGCAAATCTCAAAAGGATAACTCCCTTCAACTGTAGATGTGGCGATCATATCATTATTGAGATAAGCCTTTATGATCTGTCCGTTCTCAACAGCAGATTCAGCAAATCTGTTACTTCCACTGCCTCCTAATTCTTCATCCGCAAAGGCTGCAAACATCAAAGTACATTTTGGCTGATAATTGGTAGCTTTGATAACTCTGGCTAATTCTAATACGGCAGCTGTACCGCTTCCATTATCATCTGCACCCGGTGCATATACCATGCTCGAATCATAACCCTCGTTGCGTGAATCATAATGCCCGCCTATTACGATTATTTCCTCAGGGTGCTCTGTACCTGGTATTGTGGCAATTACATTGCCCTGAGTTATGTTCTCAGGAGTGAATTCCGGAAATGGACTTCTGATTTCAAATGTATCTATAACAACATCAGTATAACCCATTCTTAAAAACTGAGATTTTAACCAACCGCAGATTATAAACCTGTTCTCTGCAGCCATAAATCTGGTACCAAAATTCTGTAAATTCTGGATAAACCAGGATACACTATCGGGCTCAATACAATCAATTAATTCTTGGGTATCTCTCGTATGCCTTAAGGTTGGTGCAAGTACCTGCTGCTCTTCCGGATAGGAAGTTGGTTTTAATAGAGTAAGCTTGTTTACAGTAATATCAGCCTCAAATAACTCCTTATACGGCAATAGATAAGCTTTCAAAATTGCATACTCCTTATTCTGAAAAATGCTTTTGCCCCAACTTGATTTTATCTCATTATATTTATTTTTAT